>JAHRAZ010000126.1 GCA_020027475.1 Microthrixaceae bacterium | reverse complement strand
TGTGCCGGCTGCTCGATCAGGACGGGGGATTTGATCCCTCCGAGGATCCCGAATCAAGCCAGCTTCACCTCAAGGAGAATTCCCTCGGCACCGACGTGAGGGGAAATCTGAGCGGCGATACCGCTGTGATCGCCACAGAGACCATCAACAAGGTGGCCGACGAGATCTTCCAGCAGTACAGCAGGGATCGACAGCACGACCCGCTGCTCGATATTCCCAGCCGAGGGGCTCTCAGGGCACAGGCCTTCATCGAGATCTGTCGACGTGCTCAGGCCGTGGACCTTGAGTCTTCCAAGCCGCCCGCAACCCAGACCACGCTTGTCATCAAGGCCGATGATTTTCGATCAGCCTCCACATCCGACGGCCACCAGCACCCGATCAATTCAATCTCCGGGTTGTGCTGCGATCAGTGGATCCAGGCGTTGATCATCGATGAAGACGGCAATCCCCTTCATCTCGGACGTTCCCAACGTTTGGCCAGCCCAGCCCAGCGCAGAGCGATACGAGTCCGTGACGGAGGATGTGTGTTCCCCGGGTGCGACGTGCCGGCGTCGTGGTGCATCATCCATCACGTGACTCCGTGGCATGCCGGCGGAAACACGGATGTCTCGGACATGGCGATGTTGTGTCATCACCATCACGGGGTGACCCACACCAACTACTGGAAGATGTCGGCCAACGCCGACCCGGAAACCGGCGCAGATCAGACATTCATCTGGATCACTCCCACCGGCCGCAAAATCCACAGCCAACGCCATGGAGTACCTACCTGCCCTCCAGAAGCACCTACCCGCCGTCCAGGACGGCCAAGACCCAAGGACTCGCCTCGTGGTAGCGCTCCAGCTGAGGGACCGCAGGGCGGTCGCCAACCGGGAACGGACTCATCAGGTGTTGATCCGCCCTGCTGACTGGGCGCCCGGCGCGCCACTTGATCTCTACTTGAGAATCTCTACTTGGAGCCATCCAGCAACGGCCCCAGGAACTGACCCGTGTAGCTGTCAGCAACACGGGCGATGTCCTCGGGTGTCCCCTCGGCGAGGACTTGTCCCCCACCCTCGCCACCTTCGGGACCGAGATCAATAATCCAGTCAGCCGTTTTGATTACGTCAAGGTTGTGCTCGATCACGACCACGGTGTTGCCCTGATCCACCAAACGGGAGAGCACCGTCAGAAGCTTCCGAATGTCCTCGAAATGCAAACCGGTGGTCGGCTCGTCAAGCATGTAGATCGTGTGACCGGTGGAACGTTTGGTCAGTTCCGAGGACAACTTCACGCGCTGAGCTTCCCCGCCGGACAACGTGGTTGCCGGTTGGCCCAGGCGGACATACCCAAGGCCGACGTCCACCAGAGTCTGCATGTGTCGAGCGATCGTCGGCTGATTGCTGAAGAACTCCAGGGCCTCTTCACAGGGCAGATCAAGAACCTCGGCGATGTTCAAACCCTTGAACGTGATGTCGAGGGTGTCCCGGTTGTACCGGGCGCCCTTGCAGATCTCGCACGGCACGTACACATCGGGCAGGAAGTGCATCTCGATCTTGATGTTGCCGTCACCCGAGCAGGCCTCGCAGCGGCCGCCCTTCACGTTGAAGCTGAATCGGCCCGGAAGGTAGCCCCGTACCTTGGCCTCGTTCGTCTTGGCGAAAAGCTTCCGTATGTGATCGAACACGCCGGTGTAGGTGGCCGGATTGGAGCGGGGAGTACGACCGATCGGCGACTGATCGATGTTGATCACCTTGTCGATGTGCTCGATACCCTCCACGCGTTTGTGCAGTCCGGGCGGCACCTTGGAGGAATACACATGCTGCATCAGTGACCGCAACAGGATGTCATTGACCAACGTTGACTTGCCGGAACCGGAGACTCCGGTGATCGATATGAAACACCCGAGCGGAAAGTCCACATCGATGTCGGCAAGATTGTGTTCGCGCGCGCCAACCACCGTGAGCCATTCCTCGCCCGGCTTGCGTCGCTTGTCCGGCAAAGGGATCTGGCGTTTGCCGGAGATGTACTGGCCTGTGATCGAGTCCTTCTTCTTGAGCAACTGCTTCACGGTGCCCGAATGCACGACCTCCCCGCCGTGCTCCCCAGCGCCCGGACCGATGTCCACCACGTGATCGGCTTGCATGATGGTGTCCTCATCGTGTTCCACCACCAGCACGGTGTTTCCTATGTCCCGTAGACGGATGAGGGTTTCGATCAGCTTGTGATTGTCACGCTGATGCAGGCCGATCGAAGGTTCGTCGAGCACGTAGAGCACGCCAACCAATCCTGAGCCGATCTGGGACGCCAAGCGGATCCGTTGAGCCTCCCCACCGGAGAGGGTGGCTGCCGAACGCTCGAGAGACAGATAGTCGAGTCCGACGTCACAAAGGAAGGCCAGACGGGAGTTGACTTCTTTCAGGACCCGTTCCGCGATCATCTCCTGACGCTCATCCAGATGCAGATCTGCGAGTCGGTCACGGGTGTCCGCTATCGACAGGCGGCACAGTTGATGCATGTTGAGCTCGTCCACCGTCACCGCCAGAGCCAACGGATTCAGACGTGCCCCGTCACAGACAGCGCACGGGACCTGTCGCATGTATCCCTCGACGGCCTCCCGAGCCGAATCAGATTCCGACTCGACGTGCCGACGCTTCAGATAGGGAATCACACCTTCGTACTTGGCGTTGTATGTGCGCGTGCGTCCGTACCGGTTGCGGAACCGAACGCTCAGTTTCTCCGCTCCCGGCGCACCGTTGAGCAATATCTCCCGCTGCTTCCCGGGAAGTTTGGCGAAGGGCTTGTCGCCATCTATCTCGAACTCCTCACAAACCGCATCGAGAAGGCGGTGGAAGTACTTGGCGTGCCCCGAGGCCCACGGAGCGAGAACCCCGCCGTTTACGGAAAGGTCGCGGTCGGGGACCACCAACTCCGGATCCACCTCAAACGTGGTGCCAAGCCCATCACAGACCGAACAAGCACCATACGGGGAGTTGAAGGAGAAATTACGAGGAGCCAACTCCTCGAAAGACTTGCCGTCGGAGGGCCGCGACAACTTTTCGGAGAAGGTCAGCAGGTCAGGCTCCCCATCGGCTTTGACAATCTCCACCTGTGCCACGCCTTCAGCGAGATTCAGGGCCGTTTCCATCGAGTCGGTCAATCGCCGTTCGATCCCGTCACGCAGCACAAGGCGGTCCACCACGACCTCAATGTGATGGATCTCGTATCGGGCAAGGTCCAGCTCCACCGGAAGGTCGTGGAGTTCTCCGTCGACCCGGACTCGAGCGAAACCCTCGGAGGTCAATTCCGAGAACAGTTGCTCATAGGTTCCCTTGCGCCCCCGCACCACCGGAGCGAGGACCTGGAATCGGGTGCCGTCCTCGAGTTGGAGGATTCGGTCGACTATCTGCTGTGGAGTCTGGCGCACCAGCCGCTCACCGGTTTGCGGATCGTGGGGAATCCCCACTCGGGCGAACAACAAGCGCAGGTAGTCGTAGACCTCTGTGACAGTGCCAACAGTGGACCGCGGATTGCGCGACGCCGACTTCTGGTCGATCGAGATCGCCGGAGACAGGCCCTCGATAACGTCCACATCAGGCTTGTCCATCTGCCCCAGGAACTGCCGGGCATAGGCTGACAACGACTCCACATACCGCCTCTGACCCTCGGCATAGATCGTGTCGAACGCGAGCGAGGACTTGCCCGATCCGGAAAGGCCGGTGAACACGATCAACCGGTCTCGGGGCAGATCGAGGCTCACATCCTTAAGGTTGTGCTCCCGGGCACCGCCAATCACGATTCGATTCGTTTCAGCCATCGAAATGGAACTGTACTCGCGCCCCGCAAGGCACCCGAACATCTGTTCACCACAACCGTTTCCTAGAATGTGCCTCACATGTCCAGCAACGCCGGCACCCTCTTTCGAATCACCACCTTCGGCGAGTCCCACGGAGGTGCAGTCGGCGTGGTCGTCGACGGCGTTTTGCCCGGCATGGAACTCAGCGAAGCCGACATCCAACCCGACCTGGATCGGCGTCGACCCGGCCAGAGCCGACTGGTCACCCAACGCAAGGAGACCGATACCGTCGAAATCCTCTCCGGCGTCTACAACGGCCTGACACTTGGCACCCCGATCGCCATGATGGTCCCCAACCTGGATCAGCAATCCGGCGCCTATGACGACATGGCCGACACCTACCGGCCGTCACACGCCGATTACACCACCGAAGCCAAGTACGGACTCCGCGCAGTTGCGGGCGGTGGGCGAGCCTCTGCACGAGAAACAATCGGCCGGGTTGCCGCGGCTGCGATCGCCCGAAAGATGCTGGCCCAACACGGGATCAAAGTACTGGGATGGGTCAGCCAGGTCCACGAAACCGTTGCCAAGGTGGACGCCGACACGGTGACGCTGCGCCAAGTCGAGGCGGATCCCACCCGCTGTCCTGATCCCGATGCTGCAGCCCGGATGACCGTTGCCATCGAAGGGGCCCGCAGCGACGGAGACTCGCTCGGCGGCACAGTTACCTGTGTGGCCCGCGGTGTGCCGGCAGGCCTCGGTGAGCCCGTGTTCGACAAATTGGAGGCGGACCTGGCGAAAGCAGTCATGTCACTGCCTGCAACGAAGGGCTTCGAGGTCGGATCCGGGTTTTCGGCGATCACCATGACCGGCAGGGAGCACAACGACCAGTTCGTGCCCGGCCCCGACGGTCATCCACATACCGTCACCAACTACTCCGGCGGCATTCAGGGTGGAATATCCAACGGTGAAACGATCGTCATGCGCGCAGCATTCAAGCCCACTGCAACAATCGCTTCGGAGCAACAAACCGTTACTCGGGACAACGCGCCCACCACGCTGTCGGCCAAGGGCCGGCATGATCCATGCGTGCTGCCGAGGGCCGTGCCGATGGTCGAGGCGGCGGCACTGTTGGTGCTCGCAGATCACTGGCTGAGGCAGCGCGCCCTCAACCAGTAGGCGCCCCAAAACCAGTAGGCGCCCTCAGCCGGTAGCCGACTTGAATTCGCGCTTCAGTTCCTTCACCTCATCACGCAACCGGGCGGCTTCTTCGAATCGAAGGTCCGCAGAGGCCTGCGCCATCTCGTCTTCGAGAACCTGGATCAGGGCTCCCAGATCCTGGGGCGGCAAGTCCGCGTACTGAGCAGCACGAGCCTTCTCGCCGGGGCGTTGTTTGCGTCGACCACCACCGGGCAGGGGTGCCGTGGCGTCGCTGCCGCGGAGGTCGGCGAGGATGTCCGTGATGGCCTTGCGGATCGTCTGTGGATGGATTCCGTGCTCTTCGTTGTAGGTCAGCTGCAGTCCGCGCCGGCGATTCGTCTCGGAAATGGCAGTGGTCATGGAGTCCGTGATCTGATCCGCGTACATCACGACCTGGCCGTTCACGTTGCGCGCCGCGCGGCCGATCATCTGGATCAATGAGCGTCTGGAGCGCAGGAAACCTTCCTTGTCGGCATCGAGTATCGCCACAAGGGAAACCTCGGGAATGTCGAGCCCTTCCCTGAGTAGGTTGATTCCCACCAACACGTCGAACTCGCCGAGACGCAGATCCCGCACCAGTTCGATCCGCTGGAGCGTGTCCACCTCGGAGTGCATGTAGCGGACCCGAATACCCATCTCGAGCAGGTATTCGGTCAGATCCTCGGCCATCTTCTTGGTGAGTGTGGTGACCAACACCCTCTCCCCGGCCGTGACCCGCTCGTTGATCTGGGTCATCAGGTCATCAATCTGACCCTTTGTGGGCTTGATGATGACCTCGGGATCCACCAGGCCGGTTGGACGCACGATCTGCTCCACCACGGTGGTGGACCGCTCAACCTCCCAATCGCCTGGTGTGGCTGACAGAAAGATCGTCTGGCCCGCCCTCTCGGCCCACTCCTCGAACCGCAGGGGCCGGTTGTCAGCCGCCGACGGCAGGCGGAAACCGAAGTCGACGAGGTTCTCCTTGCGCGAACGGTCCCCTTCGTACTGCCCGTGGAGCTGCGGAATCGTCACATGGGACTCGTCGATGATCGTGAGATAGTCGCCGGGGAAGAAATCGAGGAGCGTGTAGGGAGGTTCACCTCGGTCGCGTCCGTCGATCAGTGCGGAGTAGTTCTCCACCCCGTTGCAGAACCCCATCTCGGACAGCATCTCCAGGTCGTACTCGGTGCGCATTCGCAACCGCTGCGCCTCCAGGAGCTTCCCTTCCTTCTCGAAATACTGAAGGCGTTCCGCCAGCTCGGTTTCGATCCGGTGGATCGCCGCGCCAATCCGCTCATCGGAAGTGGCGTAGTGGGTATTGGGAAACACCACCAGTTCATCCAGCTCCCCCACCTTCTCGCCGGTGAGTGGATCCACCACGGCGATCTGCTCCACCTCGTCTCCGAAGAACTCGACACGTACAGCCGTTTCCTCATACGCAGGATGCAGTTCGAGCACGTCACCGCGAACCCGGAACTTGCCGCGCACGAGGTTCATGTCGTTGCGTTCGTACTGCAGATCGACCAACCGGCTCAGAACCGCCCGCTGGTCCACCACGTCGCCGGGTCGCAGCACGAGCAGGCGGCCCGCGTATTCAGATGGAGAACCGAGTCCGTAGATGCAGCTCACCGATGCCACCACGATCACATCGCGTCGGGTGAGCAGCGCGCTCGTGGCCGAGTGACGCAAGCGATCGATCTCATCGTTGACCGACGAGTCCTTCTCTATGTAGGTGTCGCTGCTGGCGATGTATGCCTCGGGTTGGTAGTAGTCGTAATAGGAGACGAAGTACTCAACGCGGTTGTTGGGGAAGAACTCGCGGAACTCCGTGGCCAACTGGGCGGCAAGGCTCTTGTTGGGAGCGATCACCAGTGTCGGACGCTGCACCTGTTCGATCGTCCATGCAATCGTGGCCGACTTGCCGGAGCCCGTGATTCCCAGCAGCGTCTGGAAGCGTTCACCGCCCTCGACACCTTCAGTCAGGGTTTCGATTGCCTTGGGCTGATCCCCGGCCGGCTTGAACTCGGAGATGACCTCGAAAGGGTGCAGCAGGATTGGCTCGCCCAACTGTTCCGTGGCGAGGGAAAGTGCATCCGATGAGTGGACCTCTGGGGCAACAGGCATCGCCTGCGCTGCAGAATCACCGGCAAAGCGCAGGGAATTGATCCACTCCCACGCCTTCTCGACTTCTCTGTCCAGGTCTCCAACCGTGCCACCGTTGTCCACCACATGATCGGCTGTGGCCAGGCGGTCCTCGCGGCTCGCCTGGTTCGAGATCCGGGCCCTCGCGTCGGCCTCATCGAAACCTCGGTGTTCGACAAGCCGCTCGACAGCCGTTTCCGGATCAAGGTCGACCACAATCGTTCCGACCAATCCCGGCCAGCCGGACTCCGCAAGCAGGGGAATGTCCAGCACCACGACATTGTCGCTGTCGGATTGCTTCTCAATCCGCCGCACGATCTCTTCGTGCACCCGCGGGTGAACGATGGCTCCGAGGTCAGCAAGGGCATCTTTGTCGCTGAAAACCACCTCCGCCACCGCAGGGCGGTCGAGTGTGCCGTCTTCAGCCACGATTCCCACGCCGAAGCGCTCAACCATCTCGTTGAAAACGATCGTGCCGGGCTGCTGGAGTTCCTTCACAAGCGCATCGGCATCCACCAGTACGGCCCCCCGTTGTACGAGGCGCTCGGACACGCTGGATTTCCCGGAGCCGATTCCACCTGTGAGACCAATCAAGAGCACGAACGGAACGTTACATTCTCCCCCGCTTTTCCTGATTCACACCCGCACTTCGGCAGGCCACTGCCCACGTTCGCGCCCTCGCAACCGTTGCCACACATCAGCATGTGTTCTACTTGTATTGCCGAACGAACACGCTGCATCAGGAGTAGAAATGCCAGTCACCGCCAGTACGCCGATCGAACTGGTCCGCGAGGCCTACGCCCGGTTCGAGGGGCGGATCGACACCGAGCGCGAGCGCTTGGGGCGCGCACTCACCCTCTCCGAGAAGATCCTCATCGCCCATCTCGACGACCCGACAGCCACATTCGAAGGCGGGATCACCTACAACGACCTGCGTCCGGACCGGGTTGCCATGCAGGATGCCACCGCGCAGATGGCGCTGCTCCAGTTCATCACCGCAGGCCTGCCGGAAGTTGCCGTGCCATCAACGGTTCACTGCGATCACCTGATTCAGGCCAGGGACAACGGCAAGGTGGACCTTCTCGCCGCCGAGCAGAACAACGCCGAGGTATACGACTTCCTGGAGTCCGTGTCGGCGAAATACGGCCTCGGGTTCTGGATGCCGGGCTCCGGAATCATTCACCAGGTCGTCTTGGAGCAATACGCATTTCCCGGCGGGATGATGATTGGCACCGATTCACATACTCCGAATGCCGGTGGTCTCGCAATGATCGCCATCGGTGTGGGTGGAGCCGATGCCGTGGATGTGATGACCGGCTTCCCGTTCAACGTCCGCTGGCCGACCCTCATCGGTGTTCATCTCACCGGCGAGTTGAATGGCTGGAGCTCTCCCAAGGACGTGATCCTCAAAGTTGCCGACATCCTCACGGTGAAAGGTGGAACCGGCTCGATCGTGGAGTACTTCGGCGAAGGCGCCAACAGCATCTCCGCCACCGGGAAGGCCACGATCTGCAACATGGGTGCCGAGATCGGTGCAACCACGTCGATCTTCGCGTACGACGACGCAATCTCGCGTTACCTCAACGCCACCGACCGCGGCGAAATTGCCGCGGCGGCCGACGGAATCGCACACCACCTGCGTCCCGATGAAGCGGTTCTGGCCAATCCGGGACAGTTCTTCGACGAAGTCATCGAAATCGACCTCAGTACGCTCCAGCCCAGGATCAACGGACCGCAGACTCCGGATCTGTCCCGCGAGGTTGCGGCGCTCGGCGCCGAGGCGAAGGAGAACGGCTGGCCGGTGGAGATTTCGACGGCTCTGGTGGGTTCATGCACCAACTCCTCCTATGAGGACATCACGCGTGCTGCCTCCATTCTGCGCCACGCGGCGGACAACCGGCTCACGGTCAAGGCTCCACTCCTCATCACGCCGGGTTCGGAGCAGGTGCGGGCAACCATCGAACGAGATGGTCTTCTCGAGGTATTCGAAGAAGCCGGAGCCACGGTTCTTGCCAACGCATGTGGTCCCTGCATCGGCCAATGGGCCCGACCGGAAGGAGCCAATTCTGAACTGAACACCATCGTCACCTCCTACAACCGGAATTTCCCCAAACGAAACGACGGATCACCGAACACGCTGGCGTTCGTGACGTCACCCGAAACCGTGGTGGCTCTGGCTCTCGCCGGAACCCTCGATTTCGATCCGCTCAATGATGCGCTGACGAATGCCGATGGCGAGGCTGTGAAGCTGATGGTTCCAGTGGGTGAGGAGCTTCCGTCCTCCGGATTCACACCCGGTGAGTCGGGATTCGTTCCGCCGCCCGACGACCGCAGCGGTGTGGAGGTCCGCGTGTCTGATACCAGTGAGCGACTTCAGCTGCTCACACCATTTGAACCATGGGACGGTGAGGATTATCTCGATCTGCCGATCCTGCTCAAGGCCCAGGGGAAATGCACCACCGATCACATCTCCATGGCTGGACCGTGGCTCAAGTACCGGGGCCATCTCGAGAACATCTCCGGAAACTTGTTCCTGGGAGCCGTGAATACCTTCACCGGGGCCGTCGGAGAAGGCAAGGACCAACTCGACGGAGTCACGAAGTCGTTCCCGGACATCGCCAGGCATTACGGCGAATCAGGTCAACCATGGGTTGCCGTGGGCGACGAGAACTGGGGAGAAGGGTCCAGCCGTGAACATGCCGCGATGGAGCCGCGGTTTCGCGATGCCAAGGCGATCATCGTGCGCAGCTTCGCTCGTATCCATGAGGCCAACCTGAAGAAGCAGGGAGTGCTGCCCCTCACGTTTGCCGACCCGGCGACCTATGACCAGATCGGCGAGGATGACCGCATCAGCATCACGGGTATTGACGAAATGGCACCGGGCCAGCCACTGCGTTGTGTCATCACCAAGCCCGACGGCACAACAATCGAATTCGATTGCAACCACACGCTCTCGGCCGAGCACATCAAGTGGTTCAAGGCCGGCTCGGCACTCAACATCATCCGGGCTGAGACCGGCTGAGTTCCGTTCGGCGGTTCCGGATACTCAGTCGGTTCCCGGTCGCCGGCCGGCCTCATGTTGCGAAGCTCCGTCGATGTCGTCGGGGATCACTCCAGACGGATAGGTCGACGCGAGTTCCTCCGGTGATGGTTCGTGACGCCTTCCTGCCTCCGCCGGGAGCTGGTCCATGATGTGCGCCATGATGTCCGCTGTGACCTCGTCGAGGTCGTCTCCTTCGGGGTGGAACGGTTCACCCACCTGAACCCGAATCACGGGTGGGTGAAGCACATTGGTCACATTGGGAATCTTGGAGGAACGGGGCCAGACCTTCTCCGTGCCCCACAATCCCACCGGGATCACCGGCGCGCCGGATGCCGCAACAAGTTTGGCCGCGCCCCAGCGTCCCTTGAGTACCGGTTCGAAGAACTCCGGACCACGAGGAATCGTGCCCTGAGGCATCATCGCCACCATCTCACCCGCTGCCAGTGCATCCTCGGCACGCTCCAGGGGTTCTCCTGAACCCGTTCCGCGATCCACCCGGATTGCACCCATGGCCTTCACGAGTTCACCCAGAACCGGTGCATCGAAGACTTCCTTCTTGCCGAGGAAACGCACAGTCCGACCACGGCGGGCCAGCATGTAGGCCATGGCGAATGGATCGAGGTAGCTGCGGTGATTGGCAACGATGATTCCCTTGCCATCCATCGGAATGCGGTCCTCGCCCCTCACGACGAACCGTGCCCATGGGACCAGTTGAGGCTGAGCCACGGCCATCAACGCTCGCTGCGGTTCCACACCGAACAACTTGGGGACGCCATGCGGAACGTCCAGATGGACTATCGGCCAGCGGCGCAGTGCGGCAACCCCGATCATCCTCGGATCGGGGTTGACTGCGAATGGATTGCCCACGATCGACAACAACGGTGTGTCGTAGTAACTGTCGGAATACGCATAGCTCTGCTCGAGATCGATTGCGTTGCCCTCAGCCCAGGTCTTCACCGCCTCAGCCTTGCCCTTGCCCCAGATGAACAGTCCATCGATTGAGCCGTCATAGAGACCACCGTTGGCTCCGTACTCAGTGGCGATCACGTCATCGAAGCCAAGTGCGTCCGCCAACGGCTTGACCAGATCACGGGGAGTCGTGGTGGCCAGAACCAGAGGGCGACCTGCCGCACGGTGCTCGTCGAAAAGGTCATGCGCATACGGCAGAACGGCGTCGGACAATGGTTTTGCAGCCAGAGCGCCGGCCTTTCTCACGAGCGAAATGTCCCAGCCCTTGGCCATTCGTGCACCCTGACGGGTCACGAGCATGGCCGGCCAGGTCTCGCCGACGACATCGAAGAGTCGGAACATCATGGTTTCGACCATCGTCTTGGTACCGGGGATCAACCCCACCTGCCTGAGGGCTTCGCTGATGATCGGCCCACTGGCGCCGGAGAGCAGTGTGCGATCGAGATCGAATATGGCGGCAGCCCGCGGCTCGGGTGATGTCGGGGATACCTTCGAGACCTTCTTCTTGGGTGCCTTCTTCTTGGGTGCCATCCCACCAAGCTAACGCCAAAAAGGCTGAAGGACCGGCGGGGGGAGCCGGTCCTTCAGCAGTGCGCGGCGGCCTTGGGGGGAAGGGTAGGCCACTGCGCAAAACCGAGGGGGACTCAATGGGGGGAAAGGTCCGCATCCTCGGCGATCTGTTGTTTCAACAATTTAGCCAATTGCAAGCAATCGGTCAACGCAATCAACGAGATACTTGATATCATTATTCGTGATGGATCGAAAGAAGCTTCAGACCCTGCTGGCAGTGACCGAGCACCGTTCGTTTTCGGGAGCATCCAGAGTCTTGGGAACCGTGCAGTCAAATGTGTCCGCGCACATCTCCAAGCTGGAGGCTGAGCTCGGAGTCACTCTCATCGACCGAGCCACAAATGAACCAACTGCCGAGGGCCTCGCCGTGGTCGAACGGGCCCGACGCATCGAGAGTGAGTTCACCTCGCTCGACTCGGATCTGGCCTTCATGCGCGATGTGGTGTCAGGTTCGGTGCGACTCGGCATGATCGGGACCACTGCGCGCTGGTTGGTTCCGCCAATGCTCCGCAGACTCTGGGACGAGTATCCCGAGGTACATGTGGAAATCCTGGATGCGCCCACCAGTTCGCTGGTGCTGGGTGTCTCCACCGGAACAGTGGATCTCGGGGTCATCAACCTGCCTCTGGAGGAACCGGAACTCACCGTGGAACCCCTCTTCGCGGAGGATCGCTTGCTCATCGCCCCCAGCAACCACCCGTTGTACGAGCGCGACGTGGTGAGTCTGGAGGAACTGGCAGAACACGATTTGCTGCTCGAAGCCAGGGGCACCGCGTTTCGCGATGTCCTCGACAAGGCGGCCTCCGAGTACGGCGTCGAATTGCGTGCCAGGGCCGAGTTCGACGGAATGCGCCTGGTTGCATCCCTTGCCTTCGCGGGATTCGGTGCAGGAGTCGTTCCGGCGTCCGCGGTCTCGGCGGGTGTTGAGGGTCCGGAATGGACCGCAGTGTCCATCACCGGGATGCCAACACGCTCCGTAGGACTGGTTCGGCGCCGCAAGGGCCTTCCAAGTGCTGCCGAGCGGGTGATCGCCCGAATGATTCGCGAAGTGACACGAGACGAAGCACCCAATATCTCGGGAATCAGGCCTGCGGACGACTCACCGGCTGCCAACCCAGATCGGAGTGACGACTCCGAGGGCATAGGATTGCACTGAACCTCAGGAGAAACAGTGGCAGAAACGATCACGATCACAGACAACCGCACGGGCAACAGCGCCGAAATTCCGATCGACAAGGGCGGCGTCGACGCCCGGGAATGGGCGAAGTTGCTGCCTGGCATCTGGTTCCATGATCCCAGCTTCGGAGTCACCTCCGGAGCGCAGAGCGCCATAACCGAACTCGACGGCGAAGCCGGAGTTCTGCGCTATCGGGGCTATCCCATCGAGCAGCTGGCAGAGCACTCCAGTTACCTTGAGGTTGCATATCTCCTCATCAATGGAGAACTGCCCACAGCCGAAGAATTCGAGGCTTGGCGCTACGAGATCACACATCACACATTCATCCACGAAAACGTTCGCAAGCGCTTCATGGAAGGTTTCCACCACGATGCCCATCCAATGGGCATTCTGGTGTCCACCGTGGCGGCCATGTCCACCTTCTACCCGGGGGCCAAGGACATCGAGGATCCCGCCAACCTGATGACCCAGGTCATCCGCTTGATCGCCAAGATGCCGACGCTGGCTGCCGGCGCCTACCGCCACAGCGTGGGAATGCCTTTTGTCTATCCGGACAACTCCCTGGACTTCTGCGCCAACTTCCTGTCCATGATGTGGAAAACCGCTGAGCCCCGTTACGACGCCAACCCGGTTCTGGCCCGGGCGCTCGACGTGCTGTTCATCCTCCACGCTGATCACGAACAGAACTGTTCGACCACTGCAATGCGCACAGTGGGCTCAGCACTTGCCGATCCGTACATATCCACAGCGGCAGCCGCTTCGGCCTTGTACGGATCCCGCCACGGTGGCGCCAACGAGGCCGTGATCCGGATGCTCAACCGAATTGGAAGTCTCGACAACGTTGAGACCTACATAGAGAGCGTCAAACGAGGAGACAGCCGTCTGCAGGGATTCGGGCACCGGGTCTACAAGAACTACGACCCCCGGGCGACGATCATCAAACGCGTGGCCTATGAGGTGTTCGAGGTCACGGGCAAGAACCCACTGCTCGACATAACCCTCAAGCTCGAGGACGTGGCACTCTCAGACGACTATTTCGTGAGCCGGAAGCTCTATCCCAACGTGGACTTCTATTCCGGCCTCATCTACCAGGCCATGGGTTTTCCCATGGACATGTTCACAGTCCTCTTCGCCATCCCCCGAACCTCGGGATGGCTGTCGCACTACAAGGAACTCATCGAACAGGACAGTCGCATCTATCGTCCCCGCCAGATCTACTGCGGCACTGCGAAGCGTGATTATGTTCCCGCAGTTGAAAGGGGCTGACCCTGTACGCGGTCATGTACCGAGGTTTTCGAGGAGAACTTTTCCGACACTGGAGTTGGTCGCCAGGTACTTCTGGGCCGCGGCTACATCCCACAGCGACATTCGGCGGTCGATGACCGGCGTGAGTCGTCCGGCGTCGAAGAGTGGCAGCAGATCGTGGGCACAGCGCCGCGTGATCAAGATCTTCTCCTCGAGAGGACGCGAGCGCAGCGCCGTGCCGGTGAGGGAGATTCGCTTGGACAGCAACTCCCCCACAGGTATCTCGGCCTTGGCTCCACCCATCACTCCCACCTGGATGATGCGACCGCCAACGGCCGCTGCGGAGATGTTGCGAGCGACGTAAGGACCCCCGACCACATCGAGAATCACATCAACGCCACCCGGCACGTGATCCCTGACTTCGTCGACGTAGTCGGAGGCTCCGTAGTCAACGACCACATCGGCACCGAGGTCGCGGCATGCCCCGACCTTGGCGGCTGAACAGGTGACCATCACCGACGCCCCGACGGCCTTGCATATCTGAATCGCGGCCGTTCCCACGCCCGAAGCGCCGGCGTGAATCAAAGCCCAACCTCCGGCAGTCAGGCCACCCTGAACCACCAAGGCGTCATAGGCGGTGATGAACACCTCAGGGATCCCGGCTGCATCCGGCAGCCCGACGGAATGCGGAACCGGCATCAGCTGACGCTCGTGAACGACGACCTGCTCGGCGTAGGCGCCACCACCAACAATGGCCATGACGTGGTCGCCAACCGCCCAATCATCGACCCGGTCCCCAACGTGGGACACCACTCCGGCAAACTCCAGACCCGGTATCTCGTATTCCATCTTCGGCCCCGGATACAGTCCCATTCGCTGCAGGATGTCGGCCCGGTTGACTGCCGTTGCGGCGATGTCCACGAGGACCTCCTCGGCGTCCGGCTCCGGGCTGGGCACATCGCGTTCCGTCAGCACTTCGGGACCGCCGTACGATTCAAGGACGATTGCTCGCATGGGTGAGACGCTACCCGTGCCGAAAGGACGCCGCCGTGGCCAACCACAAATCTCACAGTCCCGGTCTCGACTTCAGGTTTCCGGCGGAACTGGAGGAACTGTCGAAGAGGGCCACGGAGGTCGGGAGAGCCGCTGCTGCCACCATCGAGTTTCCCGATGATTCGTGGCTCATCGGGAACTCGCGGGAATTCTCGCGGAAGATGGCCGATCTGGGCTGGCTGGGAATGACCTGGCCAACCGAATGGGGCGGCCACGAGCGAAGCGCGCTGGAGCGGTTCGCTGTGATGGAGGCACTCCTGACCTCCGGTGCTCCGATCGCCACCTCGTGGTTCGCAGATCGCCAGATCGGCCCCACGCTGCTGCAATTCGGCACCGATGAACAACGCCATCGCTGGTTGCCCGAGATCGTGGGCGGCGCCTCCGCCTGGTGTGTCGGAATGAGTGAACCCGATGCAGGCTCGGACGTTTCCTCGATCCGCACCGCAGCTGTGAAGGATGGCGCATTCTGGGTGATCAACGGGACCAAGCTCTGGACGTCGGGAGCGATGGATGCCGACTGGTGTTACCTGATCGCCCGCACCGATTTCGCCGGCGTACCGCACAAGTCATTGTCTGAGTTCGTGCTGGACATGCGCTCAGTGGGAATCGACGTGCGCACGGTCAAAGACGCCACGGGCAACGAGCACTTCTGCGAGATCACATTCACCGATGTCCGGATACCCGACAATGCCCTTGTCGGAGAACTCAATGGCAGCTTCGGTCAGGTCATGCGCCAGATGGAACACGAACGGGGCGGAATGGATCGCCTGCTGTCCAACCATGGCCTCTATCTGGATGCCCTGAACCGGGCCGACAGATCGGACCCGATCCTGCGGCAGGAAATCGCCGTCATCGAATCAGGTTACCGAGTGGGTCGCAACATGGTGCTTCGCGACACTGTCGGCCAGGCCCCCAGAGGCTGGTCCGCCATCACCAAGACGATCTGCACCGAACTCGAGGTGAGGATCGCCAACTTTGCCGTCTCGGCCGCGGGGCCGGAAGCCTTGGCGTGGAATCGATTCTCCCGAGGCGTTTGTTATGCACCCGCCTACACCCTCATGGGTGGCACAACGCAGATTCTGCGAAACATCATCGCGGAGCGAACACTGGGCTTGCCCAGAGAACCTCGACCACGGAGTCACTAGCCGCCAGGGCCACCCTTCAGTCCACCCGGCGAACGTCGAGTTCGCCCGACGCGCGGCTGACCTCTATCTGGACGTCGGCGATGGCGGCCCCGACATCATTCAACACGATCGGGTCGGCACGGATCAGGTCGACCTCGGAGATCTCGTCAACGAGCGCTGCCAGTCGGTGCAAAAGGCCGACGAGGGGTACTCGATCCATTCGATCGGTCAGCACCCTGGCCAAGGACGAGCCACCCACCAGAGCTTGGGCATCTCCCAGCGTCAAAGGCAATAATCCAAGCGCCGGCCGATCAACAGCCGTCGCAGCCCCTCCAAGGCCGATCTCGATGGTGCCGGAGCCGAATGGATCCTGCCGGACCACGATCGACACATCGAGCCGGCCGTCGATGAATTCCTGGACGACTGCCGGATGAAAACTTTCGCCGAACCTTCCTTCAATCTGCTCCCAGGCAACCTCGACCTGATCGGGCGAACGAAGATCGAGGGCAACTCCTGAAGCGGTCGAACGAGTTGATTGATCACGTCCGGATCCCTTGAGTGTCACCGGCCAGCCGATGGCCTCGGACCCGAGCAGGGCGTCTGCGACGCTGGCCACGACCAACCGGTTGGCGATGGGCACTCCGTAGGTGGCGAGCAAGGCTTCCTGCTCATCCAGGGTCAGTCTTGCCGGCAGGCCATCCGAGCGGTCGAGTATCGATTCCACGATCTCGCGTGCCGCCCCCGGGTCGCTGCCCTCCGGACCTCGCAGATCCTGAGCAACCGCTGAGGCTCTCCAGTCACGCCATTCGGCAAGCCGGCCGGCAGCCCGCGCAGCGTGTTCCGGAAAGCGGAACACGGGTACCTCATGGCTCGAACCGGAGGCATTCAGTACCGGAGTGCCTCCTCCGCCGAGCATGGTGGCGGAGAATGTGACAGCGGGAGCCGCCTCGGATGCCTCCACGATTGTTTCGACGATTTCTTCATCCACGACCCCCGACGGAGGCGAGTGAACCACCAGCACGCTGTGAACTCCGGCGGCCAAAGACAGTGCGCTCAGCGCCGAGCGGTATTGGGTGGCACCGGCATTGGCATCCAGGTACACGGGATTGGCCAGAGGCAACGCCATTTCTGTGAGGTCCACCACTTGAAGGCCTGTTCCCCGACACGCGTCGGCTGCTATGGCAAGGGCGCCATCGGAATTGCCCACCAACGCGACTCCCCGGCCAAGCGGAATCGGCTGGGAGGAAAGGAGGCGCCCGATGTCGGAGAGTTGCTCCATCGTCCCCACGTTGATCACCCCGGTTTGTCGGGTGAGGGCCTCAACGAGGCGTACGGCATGCTCATGGTCGGCATCGGAGACCAGTACCTGACCGAGCGCTGCCACCGGTTTTTCAACACTTGCCGTACGGGCAGCGCGAACGAAGCCCGTGGAGAGCTCGGATGACCTCAGATACAGGAGCACCGCTTTCGTGTCGGAGTGGTCGGTCCAGTAGCTGAGGAGATCGTCAGTGCCCACATCGGCGCGGTTTCCCGCAGCGACGAAGGTGGATACGCCCAGCGCGAATCGCCGGGCATGATCGATCATCGGGCGAGCCAGCGATCCGGACTCCGCCAGCAAGGAGATCGGCCCGCTCGGTGGTTTCTGAACATCACTTGCGTACAGATGCACGGATGGTTCGGTGTTCATCAGCGCCAGGCAGTTCGGTCCGAGGACGCGGATCCCATGTCGGCGGGCGGATTTCACCAACTCTGCCTCGAGGGCAGCGCCCCGCGGACCAGATTCACCGAATCCGGCCGAAAGAACGGCCACCGCCCGGGCCCCACGCGCACCGCATGCCTCCACCACGCCGGCCACCTCGGTGTTCGGAGTGGAAACCAGTACGAGATCAATGTTCGGCGGGATCTCGGCATCCGGTTCCACATAATGGATCTCGCCCGCGTATCCACCTTCGGAAATGTTGCGACCGACCGACAGGGCCAGATCCCGGAATGAGCCTCGACCTACCACCGCGATCGACTCGGGTGCAAAGAAATACCGAACCGATGCCGCTTCGGCCTCGCGTTGACGGCGATCACTGGCACGCAGCGATTCCTCGGTCTCACCGATATCGAACGAAACGTCGATCACACCGTCCGCGAGTTTGGTGGTGATGTCGTACCCGGCGGCGGAGAACACTGCCAGCATGGAGCGGTTGGCCGGCAGGACGGAGGCCGTGAATCGGCGCAGGTTGCGATAGCGGGCAGCCGCTGCGAGATACTCGAGAAGCATCGTGCCCAAGCCGCGGCCGCCGTTTTCGTCATCCACGAAGAAGGCAACCTCCGCTGTGTCAGTTCCCGCGTACCGTTCGTATCGCGCCACGCCGATCATCTCGTCGGCGATTATCGCGACGAACGCCACACGATCGTGATGTTCAACATTGGTGAAGTGCACGATGTCGCGCTCGGACAGCCGGGGCCGGGGCGTGAAAAAACGGAAGTAGATGCTCTCTTCGGATTGGCGCTCGTGAAATCGCCTCAGCCGGTCACCGTCCTCCGGTGAGATCGGGCGAATACGAACTGTCTGACCATCTTTGAGCGCAGCGTCAGCTTCCCAGGCGCTCGGATATTCCCCGTCGTTCATCTTGGCGTATCGAGTTCCGCAGCGAGCACTTCTGCCAACAGAAGCGGCTGATCTCCCTGAATCGAGTGGCCGGAGTCCTTGACGCGCAGAATCTCTGCGTCGGGTCTGGCCCTCGAGATTTCGGCCAGGTCTTCATCATCAACCACAGGAGAGTCCTCGGCCTTCACCAGCAAGTAGGGCATCGACGTGGATGATACGTCCTCCCAGAGGAGTTCAGAGGTTGGGAACGCCTCCCCGCTGAGGGGATTCCGATCGTAATTCCATTCCCATGACCCGTCGCCGGCGCGATGTGCATTGTGCAGAATGCCTCTCCTCAAGGATGCCTCGCTGCGGGTGGGATTGAACTCCATTGTCCGGCTGAAGATTTCGTCGAATGTGGCGAAGGTCTGGGGACCCGCGACGAAATCGTGGATCTCTTTGGCCTTCTGTCGGGTGACCCCGGGAGTGATGTCGATCACGACCAATCGGCTCACCAGATCCGGTCGCCGGGCAGCCACCGCGTTGGCCGTCAGACCACCAAGGGACATTCCGACGAGCACGATCGGCTCGCTCAGGAGCGATTCCAGCGCCCGGATCACGGCCTCGGCGTTGTTGTGGGGTTGGTAGGCCCCATCGCTTCGCCACCCGCTGTGGCCGTGTCCCGGCAGATCCACTGCCAGAGCCGACGGCTGCGACAGAGCCAAGATCACCGTATCCCAGGTGTGGGCGTTCTGGGCGCCGCCATGAAGGAACACCACCGCTGGTTCATCAGTTCCCCACCACAACGCAGACACTGCTGGAGAATCCCCGGCGGACTCAACGCCAATGCGCTGCACTGCAACATTGCGTGGCCAGTCAAGATCGTATTCGGCACAGTTCTCGGCGAACATGGAGAATTCGTCGTAGTTGAATCCGGGATCATCGGGTCCTGGTTCTTCGCCCATCACCTAATCGTTGCACAACACAGGGTTGCGACCGCCGGTTTGCAGATTGCCGGTTTGCAGATTGCCGCAATATTGAACACAATTCATGTTCCGGGAGACTCGAAGGGTGTGTCGCAATGGTTCATCGCAGGTTCACAGTTGCCTCACTGGTGTTGATTCTGTTCGCGGGAGCGTGTACGAGTACCGACGAAGGCTTGAGTGCCGGCGAACCCGCAGACTTCGATCCCATCTCATCCGACGCTGGTGAGGCCACGTTCGATGTTGAAACCACTGCTACCCAGATCACGGTGACCGGAACGGAGCCGGAAACCGAAATCGCACTGTACGACGGCGATGAAGCTACAGAGGTTGGCACTTCCGACACCGAAGGCGCCCTGATCTTTCGCGAACTGGATGCCGGTAACTACCGGGTGGCCACCACCGGCGACGATCAGGTGGCCACCGACGAGGTCAACGTGCCCACGATCGAGGAATCACTGCCGGAGCAGTCCACATACGACGGGCAGGTCCTCGAACAGGGATACCAGTACATAACCACCCGTGACGGCACCCAGCTCGCAGTTTCGGTGTTTCTGCCGGGACCTCCAGAAGATGGTCCCTACCCAACGGTTGTCGAGTACTCCGGATACGACCCCGCAAAACCCGGAACCAACTTGCTCGAAGACGCTGAGGATACGCTCGAAAATATGGGGATCAGCAGCGGCGCCCTGTGTCAGACGCTCGCATGGCTCTGCGATGCTCCGGCTCAGCCCGGATCCACAATTGCCAGAGCGATGGACTACGCGGTCGTGGCAGTGAATGTTCGCGGTACCGGCTGCTCCGGCGGCGCATACGACTTCTTCGATGTGCCCCAGCTTCTTGACGGCTACGACGTGATCGAAACCGTGGCGGCACAGCCCTGGGTGAAACACGGCAAGGTCGGCATGGTTGGCCTCAGCTACCCGGGAATCAGCCAGTTGTTCGTGGCTCGGACCCAGCCACCGGGGCTGGCCGCGATCACACCACAGTCGGTCACCGACGACACGGTTCGCGGACTCCTCGCCCCCGGTGGCATCTTCAACGAGGGGTTTGCCCTGAGCTGGACCGACGAGGTGCTGGAGAAGGCTGAACCACTTGGTCAGGGCTGGGAAGAGGACCGGATCGAGGACGGAGACGAAGTCTGCGCCGAGAACCAGAAGCTTCGCGGACAGAACGTGGATGTGGTGGAAAAGGCTCTCGACTACACCTACTATCCACCGAAGATCGGCGATTTCTACAACCCCAGTGTCTTTGGTTCCGACATCGAGGTACCCCTGATGCTCACTGGCGCCTTCGGTGACGAGCAAACCGGACCTCGGTTCTCTCACCTCTTCGACAAGTTCCCGAACTCCCCTGTAACCAAGTTCGGCATGTGGAACGGAGTTCACGCCGACGGGTTCTCACCGCAGGGTCTGGCCGAACTGAAGACCTTTCTGGATCTCTATGTGAATCAGGAGGTCCCAACCGACTCCCCGATTCTGTCGCTACTCGGACCGATAATCTCAGAAGACACCTTCGGAGTTGCCCTGCCCATCCCTGCGGTGAGGTACAGCGACTTCGCAACGGTTTCCGAAGCACAGGCCGCGTACGAGGCCGAACCAGATGTACGTTTGGTCTGGCAGTCCGGCGGGATACCCGATCAAGCCGGAGCCCCCGTAGGAACCAACACCTATTTTCTCGACAGTTGGCCGCCATCGGACACAGAAGCCCAGGCTTTCTACCTCACGAACGACGCCTCCATGGTTTCCGCGGAACCCACCAACGATGATGGCGCAGCGAGCAGCTTCAACTTCGACGAGGAACTCGCATCAACGGTGACACTCGAAACCGACAATACCAGCGACATCTTCAAGACCCTCCCCGACTACGACTGGCGCCAGGAGCCTGAAGGATCCGCCGCGGTGTTCGTCTCGGAGCCCCTCGAAGAGGATCTGGTGATGTTCGGTCCGGCGTCTGCCGACCTCTGGATTCGTTCCAGTGCCGCCGAGGCAGACATCGGGGTGACTCTCAGCGAGGTTCGTCCCGACGGCAAGGAAACGCTGATTCAGTCAGGTCATACCCGGGGAACCCTTCGCAAGCTGGATGAGGCAGAAACCGAACTCTGGCCCGCACATCGTGGATACGAAGAAGACGCCGAACCCATGCCGGTTGGCGAGTTCACCGAGGTTCGGGTGGAAGTCATGCCATTTGCTCACGTGCTGCGCGCCGACAGCCGGGTACGGATGTCCGTACACACGCCCGGCGGCGACCGCCCGCGCTGGACCTACATCCTCTCGGAGGGTCAGGACGGAGCTGTGTTCGACGTCGGTCATTCGGTGGCGACTCCGTCGCGGCTCGTGCTGCCGACCACAGAACTCATCTCCGGCTACCCACAGGAGTTGCCTCCGTGTCCGGGCCTACGCGGCCAGCCCTGCCGGGAATTCGCGGAATACACGAACACCCCGACGGACTGAATCCCCGCATCCTGGTGGGCGTACACAGACTTGAACTGTGGACCTCTTGCGTGTCGAGCAAGCGCTCTAGCCAACTGAGCTATACGCCCGGGACATGCGAGGATAACACCGTCGGCGACTCAGTCAGGAACCGGGGAACTCTCGCCGATCAGCGCCCCGAGAACAAGAATCAGGGCGGCGCCCACAGCCAGGAGAACCCAAAGGCCCATCCCCGGGCCGCTACGGGTGTTGTTCATGCCAAATGCCCACTCCAGGGCCGCAAAGACCACCAGAGCCACCGCAGCGGCGCGGGCAAGCCGGATTCCCGCCCGTGTACGGCCGGTCACGAGCAGGGCGCCGGCGCCTGCGAGCAGGGCAGCGAGAATCACCACAATCCAGCCTCGGCCGAATGAGCCATCTGCCATTACCCAGCCGTTTTCCACGGGCTTGAGCGATGAGCCGAAGTCCCGCCAGGCGAGCAGCGGGGACAGCGCGATGCCCACTGCAACGACCAACAGCAATGCCGCCACCCACATGGCCCGCCGATCGCTGTGTTCGGGCTCGTGTGCCGCCACGGGATCGGTTCCACCCAGTGGGACAGAAGTGCCGTAGCGGTCGGGGTGACGGGAATGCACCACTACAGCATGCACTGCTGGAGGGGTCGGTACCGAAATCCCGGATCTGTGCCATTTCGAGCTGTTGGGTTCACGCCCATGTCGGCCGAGGGGACAGTGGAGTCACGCGCCGGTATCAAGATGTGGGCGCCGCTGATAGCTGTGTGTCTGGCGATGTTCATCGTTGTGCTCGATTCGACCATGATGAACGTTGCCGTGGGCGCGATCGCCAACGACCTGAAGACGTCGGTGTCATCGGTGCAGGCCGCGATTTCGATCTACAGCCTGGTCATGGCCTCGCTGATGCTCACCGGGGGGAAGCTCGGCGACATGCGGGGCGCCAAGCGGATGTTCGTCATCGGCTTGGGAATATACGGCGTCGGAACTCTGCTGGCAGCATTGTCGTGGAACGTCGAGATTCTCATCCTCGGCTGGTCAATCATTGAGGGCATCGGCGCAGCATTGATCCTCCCATTGGCGATGACGTTGATCTTCTCCAACTACTCCGGAGCGCAGCGCGCGATCGCTTTCGGGATCCTCGGGGGTGTGCAGGCATCGGCGTCAGCGGTCGGGCCGATACTCGGAGGGTTCCTGACGTCCTTCTTCTCCTGGCGGTGGGGATTCGGTCTCGAAGTGGTCATCGTGATCATAATTTTCTTCTTCATCAGACACATTCGAGAGAGCGAGAGACAGTCGATCAGCCTCGATTGGCGGGGCACGATCCTGTCCACCAGCGGGTTGATGATGGTCGTGCTGGGATTCCTCCTCGCAGGCCAATACGGGTTCTGGCTGGAGCGTCGACCGTTCACGATTGGTGATGTGCAGTTCAACCCGTTCGGGCTGTCGCCGACACCTGTGTTCATCGTGACCGGGATCGCGCTGCTCATCGGGTTCGCCCACTGGCAGGAGCACCTGCAACGCACGGGGCGAACGCCACTACTACGCATGTCGCTCCTGGCGAATTGGCGTTTCATGTCGGGAGTGGGCACCGACACGTTCCGTCAGCTCGGCCTGTCCGGACTGTTGTTCATCATCCCGGTGTTCTCCCAGCAGCTCCTCGGGTTCTCCGCCATCAAGACAGGCCTGGCGATCCTCCCCTTCTCGCTCGGTGTGTTCATCATTTCGATGACAACTGCCAACCTCGCCACGAAGGTCGCGCCCAAGTGGTTGATCAACTTTGGCGTGGTTGCGTACATCGCCGGTATTTTGTGGATGTGGGCCGTCACGTCGGCGGACATGACGATCTGGGACATGGTCTTGCCGATGTTCGTCATGGGTGTCGGTATCGGGTTCTTCGTGGCCCAGATCGTGAACTTGACCATCTCTCAGGTCGGCGACGATGAACGCAACGAAGGCGCCGGAACGCACAACACCGGCCGTGAACTCGGCGGTGCGCTCGGCACCGCGGTGATCGGCTCGATTCTCCTGGTCGGGGTCTTCGGAGGATTCGTCAACGGTGCCCTGAAGGCCGACAACATCTCTCTGCCACCAGCCGAACGAGACAAGATTGCAGTCGAACTCGAGGACGAGGTCAACAAACTCTCGGCCGAGGATGGAGAGGCATTCATCAACTCGCTACCCGAACCGGCGCGAGGTCAAACCGAGACACTCATTGCCGACGCGTACGTGCAGGCACAGAGGACGGCACTTCTCGCCATCGCCGCGGTGATGCTCATCGCCCTCGCAATCGGCACGTTCCTCCCGGGTCGCCACAAGGCGAAGGAGAAGGCCAAGCCCGACATCCGCGGCGCGCTCAAGTAGTGCCGGGGAAGTTCTGCTCCAGCCCCTTGGAGGCGACGACGGGAATCGAACCCGTGTACAAGGCTTTGCAGGCCTCTGCCTAACCACTCGGCCACGTCGCCCAGAAACGACTCCGTGCCCCTGACCGGAGTCAGGGGCTCAGAATCGAATGGAGCGGACGACGAGATTCGAACCCGCGACCTCAACCTTGGCAAGGTTGCGCTCTACCAACTGAGCTACGTCCGCAAGAGTGACTGACATTATCAGGACTCACCCCAAGCCCGAAAACGACTCTCAGGTGGCCTCTGACTGGCCTTTGATCCGATCGGCCAACTGAAGGGCCGCAGCAACGTTGGTGATGCTGTCGACTCCGGTCAGGCGATCACCCTGGATGAAGGTGAGCGATGCAACCTCGGAATCGTTTCGGGTATGCACCGTGAGTCCCCCACCCGGTATGAACACGTCGATCAACGGTTTCCAACGACGAGCATTGGCGATGATGGCGCGGGAGTTTGTCAACACGATGACCGCCGGGTGACCCAGGAGTTGGCCGGCCACGCAGCCCAACACTGTCTCCTGGGGTTCCAGAAGAGCTCCACAAACGGCGATCGGGACAGCACAACCCTCTCGCTCCGCCGCACCAAGACTCTCCACCGCAGCAAACAGGCCGTTCTCGTCAGGAGTCGGCCTGATAACACGTTCGCCGGGCACCCCGACTGCGGCGCCAAAGGGATCCGGGGCGGCTGACGGGGCGGCAGCCGGTTCTGGAGGTGGAGCCACCGGTGCTGGACCAGCCGCAGCGGCGGGTGGGACAGCAACGTCCGGCGACTCGGGAGCCGCGAAGGGATTCCGCCCGACAAGTGGATCGATGTCGGAATGGATGGGCTTGCTGGGGGAAGCACCAAACACACCTGAGTGATCCTGCGCAGGTTCAGCCTCTCGGGTCTGCTGCGTGGCAGAAAAGGGACCCGCGGCTGCTTTGGGAGCCTCCGTCGGTTCCGCCGGAGGCCCTTCCGCTTCGCCATCGATCACATCGTCTTCAGTCGGGGCTTCGGTGCTCCAGACAGTTTCCTTGTAGATCACGGAATCGGACTCGATTACCTGAGCATTCTCGGTGGCGACGGTTCCGAAGAGATCATCTTCGTCCGGATCTCGCAATTGCGATCCGCAGCCCACACATTTGGGCGCGTCAAGATCGTTGGACACACCGCAATACGGGCATGCCCAAGCCCATTGACTGTCATTGTGCAGGTTCTGTGTGCCTGCCACTGGATCCTCCGTGATCGAACTCAGCCAAGAATACGAGATGTAGCCCACATGTTGGAACCCGAGGAGCCGGAGCGGGAATCATTGCTCATGGATCTGCTGGGGATTCAGGTTCGGTCCGGGTTCAGGTCGAGCCCTGCTCACCCGGGGGACGAAGATCGATTCGCAGAGTGAGGATCCCGTCGTGGAGGTCGCAATCTGCGTCCGCGATCATGGCGAAGTCCTGAAAGTCCAGTCTGGCCTGGCGCAGGAAGTCCTTTCGGGCTTCACCCTCAACGGGAGGCAACTGCCGTTGCTTCACTGCGGTTGCGCGTTCGGAGAAGCGCTTGACCATGTCGATCGGGTCGAACTCATCAGCCATCCAGCCGAGAATACTCGCGACCTGCCCGGGAGTCGACGGTGACCTATGCCGGCTTGCTCCTCCTCCAGATGATCACCGTGACGATTGCGATCAACACCGCGAGTACAACCAACGCGATCACGATTGTGTCCAGCTGGCGCGCAGCGCGCTCCGAGTCGGTCTCGGGTGCGGACTCACCGGACTCGCCGGCAACCGATGTCACGGGAGCCAGCTCTGACGTCGTTGTCTCCCCGGCCACAGTTGTGGTGGACTCGCCTTCCTGGGCAGCAACGGTTCCCGCAGGCGCCGCGATGGAAGCGAACCCGAGCGCCATCACAGCAACAAACGCGCCAGCTACATGAACAAAACCTCTCACAGGGCACCCAGAATATCCGCCAGAAGATCCTCGGGGTCCTCCAGTCCGACGGACATGCGAATCGTTCCCTCGCCGATGCCGGCCGCTTCCAGTTCTTCCGGGAGGAGATTCACATGTGTTGTGGAGGCCGGGTGTGTGACGAGGGTTTCGGGTCCTCCCAGAGACGTTGCCAGCTGGCAGATCTCGGTGCCTTCCACCAGCTTCTGGCCGGCTTCCAGTCCCCCAGCCAGGTCAAAAGTGAGGAGTCCTCCGGACAGATCCATCTGGCGCGCCGCCAGATCATGTTGGGGATGTGACGGCAAACCTGGATACCGAACTCCTGTGATCCGCTTGTCAGCCTCGAGTTGCTCCGCAATCAGCCTCGCTGAGGCACTCTGGTGACGCAGGCGAACACCCAGTGTGCGGAGGCCACGAAGACCTCCGGCGGCCTCATAGGGGCTGGCCACCGCCCCTTGAAGGACCGCGAATCCCCACATCCACTCGATCAGTTCACGGCTCGATGCAACAACACCCAGAGTCACGTCATTGTGACCCCCGATGGATTTCGTGGCGGAATGAACCACGATGTCGCATCCAGTTTCGAGCGGCCTCTGGCCGAGCGGAGTGGCGAAGGTGGAATCCACGGCCTTCATGGGTCCCTTGATCGCTCCGAGGCGTTCGAGATCCACGATGTCGAGTCTGGGATTCGCCGGGGTTTCGGCAAACAGGAGCACAGTTTTGCCGGGTATCACCGCTGCTTCCCAGGCGTCGGCGTCCGTACCATCGACATACGTCACGTCGATGCCGAACCGCGGACAGGCTCCCTGAAACAGCATTTGTGTGCCTGCGTACAGCTGCCTCTGGGTCACCACATGGTCGCCAGAGGAACAGAGCCCGAGCACAACCGCGCAGATCGCACCCATTCCGGATCCGAACGCACGAGCGGCCTCCGCACCCTCCATGTCGGCGATTGCTTCCTCGAAACCATTCACGGTCGGGTTCCCGAATCTCGAATAGAACTTCGGGGGACCCACCGAAGTGGCCATCTCGCGACCCTCGGCAACGGTTGGTGTGACAAAGGTCGAGGAGGGCCAGATAACCGGTGCAAGGGCGGTGTCATTCAGCGACCGTCCAGCACGAATCAGCCTGGTGTCGGCCGACCACCTCGGTTTGTCATTCATCAGAGCGTCTCCTGTGACTTGTTGATCAGATCAGAAATGTGCGGAGCCAGGGCTGCAGTTTCGAGCAGGAATCCGTCATGGCCGTGGGGAGAATCGATGTCCACCCATTTGCTGTCGCTTCCCGCAACGATCAGCTGTTCGTGCAGATCCCGTTGCTGCCGGGGCAGATACAGACCGTCAGAGCGAACAGTTGCCACAATCGACGGAATCTCCACCCGCTTCAGGGCTTGGGAAACCCCACCTCGCCCCCGGCCGAGGTCGTGGAGGTCCATCGCCCTGTTCAAGCGAAGGTAGCTGTTGGCGTCGAATCTCCGGGCAAGTTTGAGTCCGTGATGATCCAGGTATCCCTCCACATCGAAGGTGGGCTCGAGGGAGAACTGGAACTGATCAATAACGGTTCGGTGGAATCGTTCGGTGAATACTTCGTCGGAGCGATATGTCACCTGTGCAAGCATGCGGGCAACCGCCAGCCCCCGGTGCGGGCCATCCCCGGGCTCCGCCTCGTAATAGTCGCCGTTTCGAAATCGCGGATCCGCCTCGACCGCCATGCGGCCTATGTGGCTCCAGGCGATCTGCAACGCAGATGCCTCAGCGGTTGTGGATGCCAGGGCCAGGGACCGGACTCGATGCGGATACATCACAGACCACTCGAGTGCCTGCATGCCGCCCATCGAACCACCAACAACACATTGCCAGGCGTCTATCCCGAGCGAATCTGCGAGGGATGCCTGGGCTCTGACCATGTCCCGGATCGACACGACGGGGAAGGTCGATCCGTAGGGCACAGACGTGCGGGGGTCGATCGAGGCCGGTCCCGTGCTTCCCTGGCAGCCCCCGAGGACGTTCGGACACACCACAAACAGTTCATCGGTGTCGAGCGCCTTTCCCGGTCCGATGAGATCGTTCCACCAGCCATCGGTGAGATGGCCTGCCCCCATCCGTCCGGCGGCGTGGCTGTCGCCGGTGAGTGCGTGACAGACGAGAACTGCGTTGGAGGCATCCGCGGCAAGTTCTCCCCAGGTCTCATACGCGATCACGACCTCCGGCAGGTTGCCTCCGCCTTCCAGCTGGAACCGGCGGTCCTTCGCCACGGTGTGGAACATACGCTCCCCGATCGGATCACCCGCGCGCCAAGCACCTGTGGCCGGTAACTCCTGGTCCATTGGCGGCGGTGCTGGGCTCATGTCGCGATCTTCCGTTGAAGCTCGACAACCCGAGTGAGCCGCGATGGCCCCGGACACTTGGTTGCGACCGGCACTGCCGACCGCCGCATCTCTCCCATGGTTGGAAGGTAGGCACCTTGGGTGTCCGCCCAGGTTGCCGGACCCCGAAGGGCCACTCCTGATGTTCTGGGTTCGATTGTAGAACAGTCGGAGGGTCTGGAAGCCAATCACCCAGTGCTTTCGGGTGCACGGCGTTTGGGCAAACGGTCGAGCCACCAGTGCAGCGCCAGTTCCTGACCGTCCGGAGAACTGGAGGCGATCCTCGTGGCAAAGAGCTGGTCGAGTCTCCGCCCAAGATCGCGGATCGAGCCTGAACACCCGTTCGTCACTTCCCGCCAGAGGTCGAGATCGGCCGGAATGGGTAACCCTGCCACCGCCGATGCGCTCACCCTGATGGCCTCACTGCTTCTCCCGGTGCCTGCGGCGCGCTGAACGGCCACCGCCGAGAGCGACGGGGCACTGAGGGCCACGCCCAACATGGCAGGGGTTATCCCGCTGCGAGTGGGCTCCACACTCACAACCGGGGTCAACGGGACAAGTTCGCCGAGCGGATCCACCGCCGCCTCGATCACCTTCGTCTGGGAGGCGACAACCACCTTCGGCACAAGCCTCTGGAGCACCCATGCCTCCACTCGCGTCGATTCCGCCTTCAGCGACTCCAGATCGAGCACGGGACGCGAATACCTGATCCCTGCGATCTTCGCCGGACGTTCACCCCACAAACACCGCAAAGGATCGATACCTCCACTGGTGATCACCCGCGGCATCTTCGAAGTGACACTCCCTTGGCGAGTGCACGCGGCCACCGAGTAGAACTCATCGCGGAATCCGGCAGTCACGTTGGCCACGTCACCGATCGTGTCGCCGGGAATGATGGTGATGTCCGGAACACCCGCAACGGTCGCAAGCAGCGGCGACCACCGGGTTGGGTCCGTCAGGGCGATCTCGGCGAATTCCGAAAACGAGTCTTGCTCCCAATACACGCGCACCGATCGGGACACACCTGCAGGTTTGCGCAGCAAAGGTGCACAGACGCGCACCTGGGCGTCGAAGTGGGACTCGGCGCTGGCCCAGAGCCCGACGAGATCAGCTGAATCCACAAGCGCTGATCTCACCGGCTGGGCGTCGCGCGCTCCGAGGACCGACTCTGGCTGGACCATGCAAACCAGTCCGTCAGCGGCCACGAGTTCGATCCCGGCCAGAAGATGCAGGGCCGACACATCCGTGTAGGCGGCGCGAACACCGAAGCGTTGCGCAACTGCATCGCGTGCGTCAGGGTCCATGGCTGTATCTGCCGCCAACTGACTCAGAAAAGGTGGGTTGCCGATGACCAGGTCCGGACGTGTCGGCACGACTCCGGATGTGCCATCGCCGAGCGCGTCGAGCACAAAGATCTTCGGTTCAGAACTCCCGCCATGGGCGCGTGCCCAATCCCGCAGCAGTTCCCTCGCGCGTTGCGCCGACTTTGCATCGATCTCGAATCCGACCAGTCGACTGGACACGATCTCGGAAGCAGGAACCCCGTCATCGAGGAATCGTTCGGCGGCCGCGATGAGGAATGCTCCCCCACCACAACTTGGATCGAGGACCAGTCGGGGCGAGCGGCCGAGGTCAGCCCATGCCAACGCTGTCAGGTGTCGAGCAAGCGAATCGGGTGTGTAGTGGGCACCGAGGCGCCGGCGCCGTCGATCGGACAGGTGCTCGGTCACCGACTCGTGTCCGATCAGCCGGCGAATTTCTCCAGGTCGCCGAGGCGGGGATCGTTGGAGAAGACCTCCACCATCGGCTGCTCCAGCTTGAGTCGCTTCTGAAGGCGACGAACCTCGAGTTCCTGGTTCCAGAGGACGAAGGTCACCACGATTCCCGTTTCACCTGCTCTGGCCGTGCGGCCGGAACGGTGGACGTAGTTCTTCTGATCAGACGGGGGATCGTAGTGAACGACCACATCGACCTCATCCACGTGGATGCCGCGTGCTGCCACATCGGTGGCCACCAACGCAGCAACTTTGCCTCTCATGAAGTCACTGAGCGAACGCTCCCGCAGGTTCTGCCGAAGGTCACCGTGGATGGCCCGGGCTTGCACACCTTGGTCTTCGAGTTTGTGGGCCAGTCGATCCGCTCCATGTTTGGTGGCGGTGAAGATCATCGTGCGGTCCACGCCGGAGATGATGGATGCGACAACCTTCGACTTATCCATCTCGTGCACGTGCAGGAAGATGTGGGTCATGTTCTCCATCGACGGACCCTTGGATTCAACCTCGTGACGCACAGGGTCGTGTTGGTACCGACGTATCAGGCCGTCGACCACTCCATCGAGTGTTGCTGAGAAAAGCAGGGTCTGATGCCTGCCTTCGACGTTGCGCAGTATCCATTCGACCTGAGGCATGAAGCCCATGTCCGCCATGCGATCTGCCTCGTCGATGACCACGTGGGAGACGTCGGCAACCGAGAGGTCGCCACGATCAATCAGGTCAATCGCACGACCCGGAGTGCATACGGCGAAATCAACCCCGTCCTTGAGGTGTTTGATCTGTTTCTCGATCTTGTCACCGCCATAGATCGCCGCAATCCGAATGCCCTTGGCATGCGCCGCGGGTGTGAGTTCATCCCTCACCTGTGTCGCCAACTCGCGGGTGGGAACCAACGCAATGCCGGTGGGGCGGCCGGGTTTTGCCCTGGGGAGCAACTGCAGGAGCGGCAGCCCGAAAGCCAGGGTTTTGCCAGATCCGGTCCTTGCCTTCCCACACACGTCCTTCCCGGCAAGAATGTCGGGAATGCTGACTTCCTGGATCGCGAATGAAGCGGTTATGCCCCGCTCCGCAAGTACGTGCACAACCTCCTCGTCGAGCCCCAGGGATTCAAATGTGGCGCTCATTGGATTGTGCTCCTGGAGAGTGATTTCACGATGAGCGACAGGCTACCGGCAAGCGGTCACGGCGAAGAATCCCCGGTGCTGAGCGAAGTCGACTCGTGGGATTCCGGAGCAGCCGTGGCGGTGAGCCCGGGACCCAGCCAACTCACCACCCATGGCGACATCACCCGGGTGTCACCTGTGGCTTCGCTGACGAAGCTCGTAACCGCGTGGGCGGTGCTCATCGCCACCGAAGAAGGAGCAATCCGCCTGGATGACCCGGCGGGGCCTCCCGGAGCCACAGTGGCCCACCTGCTCGCACACAGCAGCGGTCTGGATTTCGACAGCGACCGCGTGCTGGCTCCCGCGGGAACCCGGCGGATCTACTCCAACACCGGATACGTTTGCTTGGCATCACATGTCGAGGTGGCCACGGGATTCTCCTTCGCCGAGTACCAACACGAAGCAGTTCTGGCGCCGCTCGGTATGGACAGCTCCGTGCTCGTCGGGTCGCCCGCCTCGGGTTTGGTTTCGTCGGTCAACGATCTGGCATTGCTGGCCGAAGAGCTGCGTTCGCCCACACTGATCCATCGAAGCACCGCAGTGGTGGCCGAAAGCGTTCAGTTTCGCGGATTGCCGGGAGTGCTTCCGGGCTTCGGCCGGCACTCAGAGTGTGATTGGGGATTCGGACCCGAGATCAAAGGCAAGAAGGTTCCACACTGGAGCGGCAACGAAGCACCTCCCGCCACCTTCGGGCACTTCGGCGCCTCAGGCAGTTTCCTCTGGATCGATCCCGTTGGCGGGTTCTTCTGTGTCGTCGTCACCGGCCGGGATTTCGGCGACTGGGCTGTCAGGGCTTGGCCGGCCTTCAGTGACCGGGTCCGCGGCCTCCTCGCCCGCTCCAGCGGCGAGCGCGAAGTGAACGGTTTGGTCACCGAAGATCTCGGGGAAGGTTGATCCCGCCTTCAACTCGGCCGTGGACTCCTTGTCGAGCGGGCCGCCACCCCAGACCAGCCACACCAGACCGGCGAGGATGATGGCCATGGACATCCAGATGTTCACCCGGATCCCGCCGATCAAGGTTGCCTCGTCAATTCGTATGGATTCGACCCACAATCGCCCGAGTCCGTAACCCATCACGTACACCGCGAACCATCGTCCGGGCTTGAACACCATCCGGCTCGAACCCCACACGATCAGTCCTGCCAGAACGAGGTTCCACAAACCCTCGTAGAGAAACGTCGGATGGAAGGCTGCGGTGGCGATGTACTCCACCGGCCGATACGCCAGATCAACCTCGAGCCCCCAGGGCAGGTCAGTCGGACCGCCGTACAACTCCTGATTGAAGTAGTTACCGAACCTGCCGATCGCCTGGGCGACGGGGAGACCGACGACAATCGCGTCAGCCATCAGAAGGGGTTTTGGCACCAGCCTCCTCGCAACAAGGATCCCGACAATCGCACCGATCAGCACTCCACCGGGAATACCCAGACCCCCCTGCCAGATCTTGAAGGCTTCCACCCAGCGACCTTCGTCGTATTTGTCACCCCAATCGGTGATCACGTGATACAGCCGGGCGCCGATCAGTCCGGCAGGGACGGCCCAGATTGCGACGGCAATGACATCTTCAGGATCACCGCCCCAGCGGCGCCATCGTTTCTGGCCAATGGCAACGCCTGCAAGCACCCCGAGGGCGATGCAAAGTCCGTAGAGGCGGAAGTTCAGCGGCCCGAGTTCAAGGGAGTCGAACGGCGGTGCGGGAATGAGTCCCAACACGTCGTGCTGATTCAGGTTCAACGAGGTCTCCCCGTGCTTGGCAGGCCGAACCCGACCCACAGGTCAGATCTACTCGTCGGCCTCTGATTCGGATGCTTGCGATCTTCCGGCAGAACCCGGTAGGTCCTCGCCTGCTTCCCCGGTATCGTCACCCTCGACGCCCTGGATCTCCTCGTCTCCGGGCAGATCCACGCCGTACCAGGTGAACGCCGTGTCTGGCAGGCATACATTGGCATACGCGAGCATGGCGGTCGCCATCTCAGCATCGTTGTTGAAGGGATCGACTTCGGTCCCGAAGGTCCAGGCGTCCACGAAACTGCCGGCAAGACCTTGCTCGGCAAGGCCTTCAGCCATGCACAATGCCTGATTCGAAGTCATGTTGCCGCTTCCCATGAACAGCGCCGCCGTGGCCTGTGTCATGTCCACGCAACTCTGGAACAGGGTCCCGACCCTAATGGTTTCCGCCACAGTCAGATCGATGTCGTTCAATGATGCGCCGCTCGTGCCAGGCAGGTAACCGAGCTCGGAGAGGGTGGGCGCGCCGAGGTCGGCGACGATCTTGGCGGCTGCACACTCAGCTTCTTCGGTGGGCGGCACCCACAGATTCAGATCGGTGGGAGTGGTCGTGAAGTCATACACCAATCCGGCGATCAGAAGATCCTCCGGCACCTGACCAGTTTCGGGAAACTTGGGGGGAGGCGGCAACACGTCATCACCGGATCCAGATCCGGCTTCAGACGCAGATCCGGATTCCGAGGGGACGCAGGCGCCAAGAAGCACAGCGCTCGCGGCCAAAGAGGCCACGAGGACAAGCCTCAGATGATTCAAACGCACCGCTCGAGGATACATGGGTCACTTCTGGCCGAGACATCGGCAAAACAACCCAACTGTGAGTCCCTCAGACAAGCCGTGCTTCGACCTCGTTGAGCGCGTCGTCCTCGGATACGTCCAAGGCAAAGCTCAGCTCGGAAACAAGCACTCCGCGTGCCTTGACGAACATGGTCTTTTCGCCTGCCGAAAGGCCCTTTGCCTGATCTCTCAGAGAGAGGTTCCGGACTACCTCAGCCACCTGATAGACGTCTCCGGACTTGAGCTTTTCCTGATGGTTCTTGAAGCGACGACTCCAGTTGGAAGGTTCGCGAATGTCACGCTTGGCCAGGAGTTCGAAGAGATCCTCGACCTCATCCTTTCCAATTGGCGGTCGCATTCCGACCTCGTCGGCGTTGTCCACAGGCACGGAAAGGGTCAACTCGCCCTGTGCCATCTCCAACACCAGATACTCGTTCTTCTCGCCATCGATTTCGCGCTTCTCACGGCGCACGATGATTGCTGCACCATGATGTGGATACACGACACGGTCGCCTACGTCATAGGTCACTAAGGGTCCCTCACCTAATCGCTTCTGCCCTCTCCCAAGGTGCCGTCCGGCCCCAAAGAGGATGTCCCAAGATAGCAGATCGGGACACTCAAGAACAGCCGCTGGTGCTTCCACATTCCTGGCAAACGAAACATGATCCGGCGCGGCTCATGACAACTCCACAGCTCATGCACAGGGGAGCATCCGAAACGGGTCGTTTCGATTCAGACACCGTTGCTTCCTCGATACCGGGAAGAGTCTGCTGAGTGCGCTCTGAAACACCCAGAACCCCGAGGTCCTGACGTACCTCCAGCGGCAAGTATTCGATGGCCAGCCTGCGAAACAGATAGTCAATGAGGCTGTTCGCGATACGGACCTCCGGGTCATCGGTCATGCCTGCCGGTTCGAACCGCATTCCCACCAGTGCCTCGACGAAGGCCTCCAGGGGAACGCCGTACTGAAGGCCGTGGCTGACCGAAATGGCAAAGGCATCCATGATTCCCGACAGGGTTGAACCCTGCTTGGAAACCCGGAGAAACAACTCTCCGGGTCGGCCGTCTTCGTATTCGCCCACGGTCACGAAACCCTTGCAGTCCGCCACCCGGAATTCGAAGGTGCGCGAAGGTCTTGATCTGGGAAGGCGCTCCCGAGTCGGGCGTCGGGATTCGGCGGCCACTGAGTCCACGGAGTCCACCATGTCAGCTGAGTTCGAAGTCCCCACACTGAGGGGCTGCGATACCTTGCAGTTGTCCCGATAGAGGGCCACACACTTGATGCCTTTTTGCCAGGAATCGATCAACAAGAGTTCGACTTCGTCGATACTCGTGGACTCCGGCAGGTTGACCGTCTTCGACATCGCACCAGAGAAGAACGGTTGGAGCGCAGCCATCATCCGCAGGTGCCCTCCATAGGAGATGAGCGTGCCATCTTCGACGGTCCCACCCATCGCACAGGCGAATACCGCGAGATGGGCCGGTTCCAGACCAGGAGCTCCCGACATCGTGTGGTTCTCGCGTAGATACTCGGTGATGGCGCCAACCGTGTACTCGGTGTAGCCCAACGCCTGCAGGGCCCTCGCAACCGTCTGGTTGACGGACTCTATGGTGCCGCCACCCACCAGCTTCTTGTGCTTCACCAGAGCCAGTTCAGGCTCTATACCCGTGGTGTCGGCATCCATCATGAAGCTGATTGTGCCTGTGGGAGCTGCCACGGTGAGTTCCGCGTTGCGGGCGCCATGGCGCTTCAAACGATCCGAGGCCCGCTGCCACAGATCCACCAACCACTGATTCAGATCGGTCTGGGCACGCACGGCAGATACCGATCTTGCCGCCTCGAGATGCATGTCGTAGACGGCCTGCCACGGCTCGGCGTTGGCCGAATACAAAGGTGCCGGTTCGAGATCCTCGGCCAGTTCCGTGCTGCGCACCGCCGCCGCTCCGGTCAGAATCCCGGTGACAGTCGCCGCCCACACCCGACCGTCTTCGGAATCGTAAGGAAGACCCAGGGCCATCAGTGAGGCGCCGAGGTTCGTGTAACCGAGGCCGATGTCTCGTGCGCGTTCGGACTGGGTAGCGATCTCCTGGGTGGGATAGTCGGAGGAACCAACGAGGATGTCCTGGGCGGTCACCAGGACGCGGGCCGCGTGCACGAACCCTTCGACGTCGAAGTTCCCGTCCTGGTCCAGGAAAGACAGAAGGTTGAGCGATGCGAGATTGCAGGCACTGTTCGCCAGCCGCAGGTGCTCCGAACAGGGATTGCTCGCGTCGATTCGGCCCTCATTCGGAGTGGTGTTCCAGCGATTGATCGTGGTGTCGAACTGGACTCCAGGATCTGCACATTCCCAAGCCGCCTCAGCGATCTGTCGGAGGAGGTCTTTGGCATCCACGGTCTCAATGACCGCGCCGCCGATTCGGGCCGTCAGGTCCCAGGTCTCGCCGCCAACAGCGGCCTGCATGAACCCATCGCTGAGGCGCACGGAGTTGTTGGCATTTTGATACTGGACAGAGTGAATGTCCTTGCCATCGAGGGACATGTCGAATCCAGCGCGTTGCAGAGCGCGCGCCTTGCGTTCCTCGATGGCCTTGCACCAGATGAACTCCTCGACGTCGGGATGATCGTCGTCGAGCACAACCATCTTGGCGGCTCTTCTGGTGGTTCCACCGCTCTTGATCGTTCCGGCAGACGCGTCGGCACCGCGCATGAAACTCACCGGTCCTGACGGTTCTCCGCCACGTGAGAGTCGTTCCTTGGCTGACCGGATCTTGGAGAGGTTCACTCCGGCACCCGATCCCCCCTTGAAGATCAGGCCTTCCTCGGTGTACCAGTTGAGAATGGATCCGAGGTCGTCTTCCACGTCGAGGATGAAACAAGCAGCAGCCTGCTGGGTTGCCCCGGGTACGCCGATGTTGAACCAGACCGGCGAATTGAAAGACGCGCGTTGATTCACGAGGAGAAATGCGAGTTCATCGGCGAACACCATCGCCATCTCTTCATCGGGGAAATGTCCCTCCTTCAGGCCCCATTCCCGGATCGCGTTGACCACACGCCCGATCACCTGCCGCAACGACGATTCGCGCTCGGTGCTTCCCAGGGTTCCCCGGAAGTACTTCTGGCTGACAATGTTTGCCGCAGTCACCGACCAACTGACCGGGAACTCGACATCGCGCTGTTCGAACACAGGTGTGTCCGTGCGGAAATCAAGCATTACACAGTCGCGTTTTCCCCACTCGAGGGAGTCCAGGGGATCTGTTTCAACCGATGTGAACCATCTCGTAATCTGCCGATCGGTTTCGGCTCGTGAAAAGCTCATCTGCAAGGCCCTCCGCCGTTCATGGATCCTCCGCGTTTCGTGGATATTGCCCGTTGGGCCGCGGGAACCCTACGACGGTTCTGTTGTGTGGCGAAAGTGGTACAACCTGTGGATAGGTGTGCATATTCCTGCACCGGTTACTGGGGCAATGAACCGTCCCACCACCGATGGTGATCGGAGCCGAGGAACTCCGGTGTGGCCAACCACTCAGTGCGGCCGGGTTTATTGCATTTGACTGCTTTTCATCACCTTTCCGCATCCACAGCCTCTGGATAAACCTGTGGAAAACATTTTCTGAACTACGCTCCGGCCAATGGAGCAACTTCTCGCATCCGGAGTCCCGTTGGAGGACACTGCGGAGGTGTTCGGGGTACTTCGCGCCGACCGCGCTCCGACACCGACAGCCAGGCCCTGGGTGAGCACCAACATGGTCATGAGCGCCGATGGTTCCTACACCAGCGACGGGCTTTCCGGGGCTCTGAGCTCTCCCGGCGATAAGCAGATGTTCATGGCCCTGCGGGCGCTGAGCGACGTGGTACTGGCTGGAGCGTCCACGGTACGCAAGGAGAAGTATCACCGCCCACGGGCTCAGGAGTTCTCCTTGGACGCCCGACGCCAGAACGGGCAGGAACCCGCGCCGACGCTGGTGGTGGTGAGCCGATCGATGGACCTCGGAACCGAGCCACCAATACTCACCGATGACGGACCGGTGCCCTTCATGGCTCACCCCCGCGGCATGACCCTTCCGGCCAATCTCCACGGATTGGACGACCTCGCAGTCGGCGACGACGGCGTCGACATGATCGAACTCATGTCGGCCTTCCACTCGCGGGGCGTAAGGAACGTGATCTGTGAGGGAGGACCGCATCTGCTTGGCCAACTTGCCGCAGACGACCTGATCGATGAGTACAACCTGACGCTCGCACCGACCCTGGTGGGCGGCCCCGACACTGGTTTGCTCGGTGGACTCGGTGTTGGCCGATCTTTCCACCTGCACCGTGTGCTGCGCGACGGGGATCACCTCATGCTCTGCTATCGACGCTCACCGCTGTGAGGGGATCGCGATCACATCACCCACACGCAGGCTGCTGCTGCCTCCGTTGAGCGCGATCAGGTCGGCGACCGCTTCGCGCCGGTCCACACTGGTCATGTAACCGCCCGCAATAGACCAGTAGGTGTCGCCGGCGCCGACACTGATCACCTCACCCGAGGAGATCGGGCGCATCGGTGCAGAATCGCCCGAGTGTGAGAACGCGGTCAGGGCACCACCGGTGACGATTGCCGCCATTACCAGAAAAACCGCTGCTCGGCGGATCAGGTAGATCACGCGGGTTGGCGGATACAGCCATGCGAGTGACGGCTCTGACGGGTGACGACGGGTATGTGGAATCTCAATTGTTAGGGCCATGGAAAAAGCCTCCCTCAATGGTGTGACAGCCACCAGCGAGTCCGCAGACCGGGAAATCCGAATGACGGGTGTACCGAACGACTGTTCGAGGCAGCGTGCTGGCCATGTTGACCGAACGACTGTTCGACGTCAAGCATATTTCCGAACAAGTGTTCCACCACCTGGAACCACCCAGATGCTACCGTTTGTCAAACAGGTGTTCGAAGGAGGAATATCCCAGATGACCGAACAGAATCTCACCCAGCGCCAACACGACGTACTCGCCTACATCGATCAGTCGATACGGGACCGCGGATATCCCCCGTCGGTCCGCGAGATAGGCGAAGCCGTGGGTCTGGCCTCACCTTCCTCAGTCCACAATCACCTGCACACTCTCGAGCGGTTGGGATTCCTGCGCAGGGATCCCACCAAGCCGCGCGCAATCGAGGTGACCTCAGACACGGAATCCCAGACCACTGCGGAACGCCGGCCAACCAGGCACGTTCCGTTGGTGGGAGACGTGGCCGCAGGCACAGGTGTACTCGCTCAGGAACAAGTGGAAGAACTTGTGCCGCTGCCCTCGGATTTCACGGGGGACGGCGAATTGTTCATGCTTCGTGTTCGCGGTGAGTCGATGATCGACGCGGGAATCCTCGATGGCGATTTCGTGGTGGCCAGAGTTGAGTCGTCCGCCCGCAATGGCGACACTGTGGTCGCCGGAATACCCGGGGAGGAAGCCACGGTGAAAGGCTACCGCTCCGAAGGCTCCGAAATTGTCCTCGAACCAGCCAACGAATCGCTCGAACCGATGCGCTTTCCCGCCAACGAGGTAGTGCTCTTCGGTGTGGTGGTGACCGTGCTCAGGAAACTCTGAGCCGTTCTTGAACTAATTCTTGTGGAGTTCCTCGTTGAGCCCTTCGGCCCAAGTTCCTTCCCGCGGCAGCGCTTCCACTGAACCACTGATGGAGTTCCGGCGGAACAACAGTCCCGGCACCCCACTCAGCGAACCTGCTTTTGCAACCTTTCCATCCGAAGTGGTCACGCGGGTTCCGGCGGTCAGGTAGAGACCGGCCTCCACGATGCAGCCGTCGCCCAGGGATATCCCGACTCCCCCATTGGCGCCGATCAGGCAGTCGGAACCGATGCTGATCACTTCTTTGCCGCCACCCGAGAGGGTACCCATGATTGATGCCCCGCCGCCGATGTCGGAGTTCTCCCCGACGACCACACCCGCACTGATACGCCCTTCGACCATTGATGAGCCGAGGGTTCCTGCGTTGAAGTTCACGAACCCTTCGTGCATCACGGTGGTTCCTGAAGCCAGATGTGCGCCAAGCCGTACACGTGACGCATCAGCTATGCGCACTCCGGAGGGAATCACGTAGTCGGCCATGCGCGGAAATTTGTCGATTCCGTTGACCACGAGATGATCACCCGCGATCGAAGCCTTCGCCTGCGCCAGCGGGAATGACTCCAGGTCGCACGGTCCCTGATCAGTCCAGACACAATTGGCCAGCAGCCCGAACAGGCCGTCCAGATTGAGCCCATGTGGCCGCACCGAACGGTGCGAAAGCAGATGCAGCCTCAGATAGGCATCATGAATGTCAACTGGCGCAGCGGACAGATCCGAGATGAACGTCACCACCGGCACCCGAGTGGTTGGCAATGCGCCCTTTTCGGGCGCCCCAATGCCGAGCGCTTGCAGAATTGCCACATTCGGGTGGCCGGGTTTGCCCACGAACGGAGCGAAGCGCTGGAGAGCCTCGGTGAACTCGTCCGCACCCAGACGATATGTGGCCGCGCCCGAGCCGTGGCCCAGAACGTCGGCAAGCACGGCGGCCGTACGACCGTTGTCGCCACAACTCACCGAGCCGAACCAGGTGTCGAGCACCAATCCGTCGTTGTCCGCAATGGTGGCCAGCCCCACACCGAAGGCGGCTGGTTCGGCGTATCCCTCTTTCTCCGCGAGTTCATCGGCAAGGGTGAGGAACTCGTCGGACGATTCTGGATGAGTCAACTGTCTACCTTTCGGTTCGGTGTCCACCCAGGTCGGTGTTCACCCATGACTAGCGATCCAAGTTAGAACAACACTCACCCGAACCGGGAACGGCCCAGCGACGAAATCGATTGGACATCAGTGATGTTGCCTCTCAGGAGAGGTGTCGCCTCATGGTTGCGCTCAGAACCCAGCTTCGATGGCCTCCGTCAACGCCTCGAACGAACGCTCAATGCTCTGACGCTCGACTCGCTCCTGCGCCGTGTGGGCAACAGTCGCCTCACCCGGACCGAAGTTGACCGCAGGAATACCGAGCGCACTGAAGCGCGCCACGTCGGTCCACCCGAGTTTGGCCCTGACCCCGAGGCCCTGCCGCTCGATCATCCCGCTCACGAACGGATGGTCAGCTGCAGGCCAGGCTGCGTCCGATCGGTCGAGGACGTCGATTGAGTCCTCACTTCTGACAACTCCGGTCAGGGAGGCGAGCATGAATTCCTCGGCCTGTTCGATGGAGCGGTCAGGCGCGAATCGGTGCGTCAGCTGGATCGTCACCTCGTCCGGCACAACATTGCCTGCCGTTCCACCTTCGATCGTCACAGCCAGGAACGCTTCGTGATATTCACAGCCGGCTATCACGGGTCGCCGCGGTTCGTATCCGTTGAGGATGCCCAGGAGATCACCGAGCCTGTGGATTGCGTTTCGGCCCATCCATGCCCTGGCAGTGTGCGCACGGACTCCGCGCAGGGTGACGTTCATCCGGATCACACCCTGACAGCCGGCCTCGACACTTCCTCCCGTCGGCTCACCGAGAATCGCAACGTCACCCAAGAGGAGCCCGGGATCGGCCTCGGTGATCTCGATCAGGCCGCTGTGCACTGCAGCAACTTCCTCGCGCGCGTAGAACACAAATGTCAGATCCACCGGGGGTGCCACCTGTGTTTCGGCAAGCCCCAGCATCACGGCCAAACCGCTCTTCATGTCGCTCGAACCGAGGCCCCACAGAGTGTCCCCGTCGATTCGCGCCACCTCATTGTCCTTCGCCGGCACCGTATCGGTATGTCCGGCCAGCACGACCCGCCCGGCACGGCCCAACTCTGTGCGCGCGACGAGATTGTCTCCGACCCGGTGCAACGACAGGTGATCGAGTGAACTGAGACGATCCTCGATCAGGCGAACCAGCTCCTGTTCGGAGAAACTCTCCGAGGGAATGGCGACCAATGACTCGGTCAGTTTGAAGAGATCCACGAAACGGATGATCCCAGGCTCAGCGGTCCGCCGGAGGCGGAGCAGATTTCTCCCCCGGCGGTTGCGACGGGAGAAAAGGCGGATGTGATGGAAATGCGGGGGGATGTGATGGAGAGATGGGCGGCGCAACGCTACCCACCGGCGGCGGAGCCTGCTGTGGCGGTAGGCCCTGGAACGGTTGTGGCTGCGAATTCCGATTCTTCCAGTTGCTCCGACGAACGAGACCAATGATCAGTGCAATCACGGCCAGGAGCATGAACAGCCCGAATCCACCGCCGCCCGAGACGATCCAGATCAAGGAATTCCCGATTCCGGGATCAGACACCACCACGTACTCATCGAAGGGAGATTCGGTGCCGCAGGTGATTGAGTAGATCTCGTCGACCTCGGTGTCGAAGACCATGAACTCGACGTAGTCAGCGTGGTTCACCGATATGGTCGTTCCGGGGCCGGCAGAGCTGAACCGGATGTCCTCCCCGGCTGCGTCCGTACCTTGGCAGACCGCTGAATCGGTCAGGAGAACGACTGCACTCTCCGATGAGGCAACGTAGCTGAGTGGCGAGCCGAAGGGAACGGTGTTCGTGGCCTCGTCAATCAGGTCAGGCAACTCGCCGAGCACGCGGGCCCCGCCGAACGCGGCAACACCGCAACCCGCCAAGGCGAACACGAAGAACACCATCGACGCCCACAACCACCCAGAGGGTGCTCTGGCTGACCCGTTTGTTGTGTTCATGGGCTCGATTCTGACAAATACTCAGGTGGATGTGGAGGATTCGGCACGCTGTTCCACCAGGTCCAGCATCTCGTCGGGCTGGACCACAGCGAGACGTACGTGATCAGCTCCCGCCGGACCGTAGAACTCCCCTGGTGATCCGACCACACCGAGTTCTTGCGCCAGGTATGTCGTCAACCCCCAGGCGTCACCCTTCGGCGCCGGTACCCACAGATAGAAACCGCCGTCGGGCAGAGGAGCGGAAAAGCCTTGGGATTCAAGTATCTCCGACAGACGTCGTAGCCGGGCAAGGTATCGGCTCCGCTGAACCTCCACATGCTCCTGATCGCCGAGTGCGGCGATCCCGGCGGCCTGGGCCGGACCGGGAATCATTAGGCCGCTGTGCTTGCGGACCTCTGACAAATAGTGGACGAGGTCGGGATCGCCCGCGTAGAACCCAACTCTCAATCCTGCAAGGTTGGAGCGTTTCGAAAGCGACTGCACAGAGAGCACCCCGTCGACGCCGTCGGAAAGAATCGTGCGGCCTGGCCGACCTTGGGACAACACCGGCTCCCCGGTCCAGGTGAACTCCACATAACACTCGTCCGAAAGGACGGGGACTCCCCGCTGTCTCCCCCACGCTGCCGCAGCAGTAAGGTCATCGAGGCCACCCGCCGGATTACCGGGAGTGTTGACCCACAGACACAGGGCCCTACCGGCATCGGCATCCGAAATCGAGTCCAGGTCGATTCTGAATTTCTCGTCCACCTGCACGGCGACGGCCCGGCATCCGGCCAACTCTGCACCCATCGCATAACTCGGATAGCTGATCTCGGGATACAGCACGGTGTCTTTCGAAGGCGACCGCAACTTCAACCAGTGGGGTAATCCGACCACCAACTCCTTGGTGCCCACACACGCGGCCAGATGAGTGGAGTCGATGTGGACACCGAAACGGCGTTCGAACCATCCGGCAACAGCATCCCGGAACGGATCGGACCCGACGGAGGGCGGATAGCCGCGTTCGGATCCCGAACCGGCAAGTGCATCAATCACTTCGTCCGGCGGGGGATCACATGGTGTCCCTATGGACAGATCAACTGCCCCGCCGCTGTGTAGTGCTGCCATTTCGTGAATCGGCACAAGGCGGTCATAGGGATATGGGGGCGGGACAAAACCTGTCATGGAGTGGTGCCTGCTGTCATCGGTGGATCCAGGTCCTGATGGTCGATGTTGGTGGCAAACTCGTGATTGCGCCGCAGGACCGCCTCTGGAATCCGGGCGCGAATCCGCAGCAGGTCAGGGGTTGCCTCCTCCGAGAGAATCTCGCCCTTGCGATACAACGTGGCGACCACATCGCCACGCGAATAGGGCACCTCGAAAGTGGCAATCGGCATGCCAGCCCTGATCCGGTCGGCAACGTTGGTCAGGAGGTCATCGATCCCGGCTCCGCTACTGGCCGAAATACAGCTTGAACCCGGATTCCTGGCGGCCAGAACGGCTGGAACCTCGGACAGGTCCGCCTTGTTGAACACCAACATTTCGGGCACCTGCGCCGCTCCGATCTCGGACAGCACACTTCGCACGGCATCAATGCAACCCTGGGGATCGGGACCGGATCCGTCGACCACATGGATCAGCAGATCCGCCTCGAGCGCCACGCTGAGTGTGGAACGGAAGGCCTCGATCAGGTGGTGCGGAAGTTTGCGGACAAAACCCACTGTGTCGGTGACCAGCACGGTCTCTCCACCAGGGAGATCGAGTTTGCGCGTGGTGGCGTCGAGTGTGGCGAACAGTCGATCCTCCACAAGCACTCCGGCATCCGTCAGGCGATTCAAGAGCGTGGACTTTCCGGCGTTGGTGTAGCCGACAATCACGATGTGCCTGCGATCGGACCCTTCCCGACTCTTGCGCTGTGTGGCCCTGTTCTTCTTGATCACCTCGAGATCCGATTCGAGCTTGTGGATCTGGCGCGAGATCCGTCGCCGGTCGATTTCGAGCTGGGTCTCACCGGGGCCTCTGCGGGCGCCGATTCCACCGGCTTGCTGCGAAAGGCTCAGCCCTTTGCCGCGCAACCGCGGCAGGCGATACCTGAACAGGGCCAACTGCACTTGGGCCTTGCCTTCCTGGCTATGGGCGTTCTGGGCGAATATGTCCAGAATCACTGCTGTGCGGTCGATGGCAGATCGCTTGAGTACCTTCTCGAGGTTTCCCTGCTGGGCGGGACTCAATTCGTTGTCGAACACAACCGTGTCGCAGTCCTCCGCCTCAGCGGCGTCGAGGATCTCCAGCACCTTTCCGCGACCCACATAAGTGGCCGGGTCCGGACGCTCCCGCCTCTGAATCATTCGACCGACGACATCGGCACCGGCAGTGTCCACCAGAAGTTGGAGTTCGTCGAGGGAGGCTTCCACTTCTTCGCGGGTTGCATCCGGCAACTGCACGCCGATCAGCAGAATCCGCTCCCGGAATGTTCGCTCGATGAAAGCACCGGATTCACCACCGAACTCTCCGAACGCCCCGCGGTGGGACTCCGCAGTTGATGAAGACCTGTTTGGCTCGTCGGACGCGGGACTCAAGGTAGGTTCACCTCGGCCACGAACACAGATGGCCCGGTCAACATCACGGACTCGGCGCTGACGTCGACAACGGCAGTCCCACCCGGCATGTGAACCCCGGTGGGACCCTCCACCAGTCCCCAGTCGGTGGCGGCGGCCACCGCTGCTGCTGCACCGGAACCGCAGGCTTCGGTGACACCTGCGCCCCGTTCCCATACGCGCAACTCCAAGTCTCCATCGGTACGAACCGATACGAAGTGAACATTCATCCCGGTGGAGTATCCCGCTTCGAGGGCTGCACCATCAACCGCAACATCGACATGCTCCGGGCTTTCCACGGCGAGCACCAGATGGGGATTGCCGATGTCGAATGTGCCCACGTGATGAGCGGGATAGCTGGAGCTCTCAGGTGTGAGGGAGGGGCCGTCCGACACCGCACCCATGTCCACTTCGAGCACCATTTCCGTGGCAGGTTCGCCACCGATCACCTTCACGGTTCGGAGTCCACCGCGTGTCTCGACCTTGATCTGATCGAACTCGGATCCCGACGTCCGGAGAAACGCATGGACCAGGCAGCGAATTCCGTTGCCCGAAACCTCCGCAGACGACCCGTCGGAATTGATCAGAACCATCTCCAGATCTGCGCTGGGGTGATGCAATCCAAAAATCAGTCCATCCGCCCCGACACCTCGATGACGGTCGCACAGTTCGCGTGCTGTGATGGGGTCCGGAGACAGATTCGGATTGTCGGACTCGAGAGCCACGAGGAAATCGTTGCCCAGTCCGTGGTACTTGCCGAGACGTAACACCTGGCGGTTCCTCACTACGGGTTCTGATCCACGCTAACCACCGATCCAGCGTGCTCTGAAGCCCTTTTCGTCCAGAGGTCGGTGATTTGTTCCGACACTGCCTCCACTGTGACCTGCGTCGGAGCCTCGCGCGGGTCAACCCCCGTGTCTTCGGCAACGGGCGATCGGGCGGAACCAAGAGTGGATGGAGGATCAAACCACACAATCCGCGGATCCCGGATGAACCAGCGTTGCTGGCGAACCGCGAACTTGCGGGTTCGTGTCCTCGCCCGTTCAAGGGCCTCAGGGAGCGAACACTCACCGCGAAGATGTGACATGAGTTCCCGGTATCCCAGGGCCTGTCCGGCAGTTCGCGATAGCTGGTCGCCGAGGTTCACCAAGGCCTGCGCCTCCGAGAGCATCCCATCTGAGAGTTGTGCCTCATACCGCCGGGCGATGCGGTCGGTGATTTCCTCGCGGCTCGGCCACAATCCCGTGAGAACGAACGGCGTACCGGGAAACGAATCGAGCCCTGAACCGAAGGAGGAGAATGGCTGACCCGATCCGATGGTCACCTCCAGGGCACGTATCAGTCGGCGTCGGTTTCTTGGCGGAATGCGACTCAGCGCCAGCGGATCCAGTCGCCCGAGCCGTTGCGTGAGGTCGTCGGTGGATTCCGACTCCAGATCGGCCGCCACCTGCGAATACCGAGGTGGTGGATCGAATCCATCGACGAGACCTCGCAGGTAAAGACCGGTTCCGCCCACCAGCAGGGCATCAGCGCCGCGCGACTCGATCTCATCGATGCGCCGGTCGGCCTCGGCGATGAACTTCGGCAGATTGTGTTGCTCGGTTGGAGAAACCACGTCGATCATGTGATGGGGAATCCCCCGCCGGTCGGATTCCGTTGGTTTGTCGGTGCCGACGTCCATGCCCCGGTACACCTGCATCGAGTCGCAGCTGACGATCTCGGTCGGATGGCCCGCATCGGTGCGGCGCACCGCCATCTCGATGGAGACCGAAGTCTTGCCGGATGTGGTCGGCCCCATCAGCGCGAGGTGACGTCCCGGTTGTCTGGCTGCCCGCTGTTCTTGCGATGTCCCGTTTTGTTCCGATGTGCCGTCTTGTTCCGATGTCATTGAGGAGTCACGCGCCGGGGTTTCAGCTGCAACGCCAGTGACCACCACTCGAGACGGGAAGGATCCGGGCGACGTCCGTAGATCTCGAAGAACACAGGAACCAGAATGGGGCCGAGCGTCGCGGCGATTGATGCCGCCGCCGCCGCCAGATCACGGTGCGGATCAGCAACTCTCGCTTCCTCCCAGTCGACGAATCCAACCGCCTTGCCGTCAACGCAACGCAGGGTGTCCAGAGTGGGATCACCATGGGTCACCACCAACGGCCCGTCGGTCGGCGGCTCTGAGTCCGCAAGGATTCCCAGGAGCCGATCCGGACTCATGTGCGCGTACCCTGCGTCCAGCTGATCCGCCGGAATCAGGGCGGTCGTCCTGTCGGCCAGCACCGCCGAGGTGATCAAGGCCTGTTCCCCGGCGGGTGGTACAAGGGAATGCAGTGCTGTGAGGGAGCGAGCCAGAAGGCCCACCGTGCGCTCCGGATCAAATCGGTACTCCCTGCTCGAACCAGGCACTGCGGCTGCCTTGGCGGTTGCATCAGCACCGCTGGCGGCGAGGAGTTGAACCAGTGCTGAACTCACCCGGCGGTCACCGGGATCCGGGTCTTGTGTGTGGGTTCCCTCACCACCTCCACGAACTCGGCGATCATGTTGGTGATCGAGGCTTCCACGATTCGCACCGACACAACGGAACCGCCCCGGATCGGTGCGGGTGGCGTGAAGTGAACCAAGCGGTTGTGTTCGGTTCGCCCTGACAGCCTATCCGGATTGCGCTTGGACGGTCCCTCCACGATCACGGTCTCCGTATTGCCGATTCGTGCAACCTGTGCGAGCTTCGAGGAACGCTCGACGACGGCCCGCAACCGCTTCATCCGTTCGACTCCAACGCCGTGATCGACGAATTGTGCGGTCATCTCGGCAGCCTCGGTCCCCGGTCTTGGTGAGTACACGAATGTGTACGCGTTGTCGAAGCGGGCCTCGGCAGCGACCTCCAGCGTCTCGGCAAACTCGCGCTCGGTCTCACCGGGAAAGCCGACGATTATGTCGGTGCTCACTGCGAGATCCGGGATCGCCGCACGGGCCCGACTGAGTCGGCTCAAATATCGATCGGCGGTGTATCCCCGGTGCATGGCGGCAAGAATCCGGTCACTGCCGGATTGAAGCGGCAAATGCAGGTGAGCGCAAACAGAGTCGGTCTCTGCCATCGCCGCAATCGTGTCGTCTCGGAGATCCTTTGGATGAGGACTGGTGTACCGAACACGTTCGATGCCTTCAATGGCGCCAACTGCTCGCAACAAATCGGCGAACAACGGTCTGGCCCGCGTTTGACCATTCGCGAAGCTTCGACCGGCCAGGTCCGCTATCTCGGAGGGTTCGGGGACGCCTGCCGATCCCACCCGATTCCGAAGGTCAAGGGTGATGTCCCGGCCATAGGAATTCACGTTCTGACCCAGCAATGTCACTTCGGATACACCGTCGGTCGCCGCGATTTCGATCTCGCGCACGATGTCGCCGAATGGCCTGGAGACTTCGACGCCGCGTACCGAGGGGACGATACAAAACGCGCAGTTGTTGTCACAGCCGATCTGGATTGTCACCCATGCTGCCCAGCCCACTTCGCGGACCACCGGAAGCGCGGAGGGGAATGATTCCTTGTCCGCAGCGACTGTCTCTTCCAGGATTTCGACCACTTGCTCACCGCCCTCGCGATGTTCTTCCAGGAGTTCCAACGCCCGACCCACATTGTGAGTTCCGAACACCACTCCAACATGTGGAGCCTTTTCTGCAATCAGATCCCGATCCTTCTGGGCCAGGCAGCCACCGACCATGATCTCCAGATCAGGATTGTTGTCCTTGACGGACTTGAGGTGACCGAGTGTGCCGTACAGCTTGGAATCAGCATTTTCGCGGATACAGCAAGTGTTGAGGATCACCACATCAGCTTCAGACTCGGAATCAACCGGTTGGTAGCCATCTGCTTCGAGCAATCCGGCCAGACGCTCTGAGTCGTGCTCATTCATCTGACACCCGAAGGTGCGCACCATGTACCGCTTGCTCACGGATCACATGTTACGGCCCGCACGGAATCGACTGTCAGTCGAGGGTGATGGGCAGATCCTCGTCGCTCAGGATCTCCCCGGTCTCAGTGTCGACCTCTGGCTCATCTGACTCATGAATACCGACCTCTTTGAGAATGCGGTCCTGGACCTCGACCATGATCTCTGGGTTCTCGGTGAGGAACACTTTGGCTTTCTCACGACCTTGACCAAGCTGTTCACCCTCGTAGGTGTACCAAGCACCGGACTTCTTCACGATGTTGAGGTCCACACCCAAATCCAGCAGGCACCCTTCACGACTGATTCCCCGGCCGTACATGATGTCGAACTCGGCTTGTCTGAACGGTGGAGCCACCTTGTTCTTGACGACCTTCACACGAGTGCGGTTGCCCACGATCTCGACGCCGTCCTTGATGGCCTCGATCCGGCGGATGTCGAGGCGGACAGAACTGTAGAACTTCAGTGCGCGACCGCCGGGAGTGGTCTCCGGCGAGCCGAACATCACGCCTATCTTTTCCCGCAGCTGATTGATGAACACACAGATGGTTTGTGACTTGTTCAGGTTGGCAGTGAGCTTGCGCAGTGCCTGTGACATCAGTCGTGCCTGGAGCCCGACGTGGGTGTCACCCATGTCACCCTCGATTTCAACGCGGGGTGTGAGTGCCGCAACGGAGTCGATCACGATCACATCGATTGCACCGGAACGTACAAGCATGTCGGTGATCTCAAGAGCCTGTTCGCCGGTGTCCGGCTGAGAGATGAGAAGTTCATCCACATCCAGACCGAGCTTTGCCGCATATACGGGATCCATGGCGTGTTCCGCGTCAACATAAGCGCAGACACCACCATTACGTTGCGCTTCAGCCACGACATGCATGGCGAGCGTTGACTTGCCGGATGCCTCAGGACCGAAGATCTCCGTGACACGTCCCCGGGGCAACCCACCAATACCCAGAGCGACATCGAGCGAAAGCGCTCCAGTGGGCACGGATTCAATCGCCATCGTGCCCTTGTCGCTCATCTTCATGACCGAGCCTTTGCCGAACTGCTTCTCGATCTGGCCGAGGGCCATTTCAAGTGCTTTTTCTTTGTCTTCCACGTTCATTCCCCTTGGTTGGATCTCGTGGAGTCAACATATTGTCGGGGTGTGACAAGGCACCGTTGCAGTGATATTGGATAGCTGGTCTTGGGTAACTGCGGTGTTGGTTGTTGTCAGACCCCGGATCAAGAACTCCGAGTGACAACAGTGTAGTTACGAACGGTTGTTCGACTCAAGCATTTTCGCCCATCTTTCAGTCGATCGCCGAAAGTCGCCTGCGAAGCAGTCCCAGCAATGAGATCACGGTGAATTCCCGAACTTGTTGCCGGCGTCCCGGCAGCCTGACTTCGATGGAGTCCTCGACTCCCCCGCCGGCATCACCAATCGACACGGCGAGACACACGGTGCCGACGGGAAGGTTTTCCTGGGCATCCGGTCCGGCGACTCCCGTAGCGGCGATTCCCACATCCGTCCCCATCAGCGTGCGAACACCGCGGGCCATCTCCAATGCAGCCTCGGAGGTGACAACGGGTCCGGGGCTCACGCCCAGTACGTCGTACTTCACCTGCGTCGCGTAGCTGATCACTCCTCCCAGGAACACATCGGACGCACCGGCGACATCACAGATCCGGGATCCGACCATTCCGCCCGTCAGCGACTCGGCCACCGCCAGCGTCATGGAGCGCTCACGCAACATTGCCAGCACCGACGATTCCATGGTCTCGTCATCCACACCGAAGACCAGCGGTCCGAGAATTCCTCTCAGCAAGTCCTCCTCGCGATCGAGAATCACGTCGGCTTCGGAGGCTGATTCAGCTTTCGCGGTGATCCTCACCTTCAGGCCCTCCAGTCCGGATGCCAGAAATGCAAGGGTGGGATTTCCCGACTCATCGAGCGCATCAATGCGCTCGGCAAGCATCTCCGCAAGTCCGGACTCGGATTCGCCCCAAGTCCGAAGTGTTCGCGACCTGATAACGGAATCGAGCCCGGCACGCTTGCGGAGATCGGCCAGAACGGTACCGGACATCATCTCCTTCATTTCCCACGGCACACCCGGCACGGCATAGATGACCTTGGGGAGTGGCTCACCAGCGGAATCCGGGTCGGGCCAGTCGAGCGGACACAACAATCCCGGCGCCGTACCGGGCATTTCCGCGATGAACTCGGTCCCCGCAGGCTTCTCTGCCTGTTGCAGATTGTTCATCGACATCCGGCGCGAGCTGCCGGCGAACATTGCGATGATCCGTTCTTCCATCTCCTCATCGGACTCCAGGGGTACTCCCATGACCGAAGCAATGGCAGCTCTGGTGAGGTCATCCTGGGTAGGACCGAGACCGCCGCAACAAATGACAGCGTCGCTGCGCTCAAGTGCGAGTCGAATGGTGTCGGAGAGTCGATTCAGATTGTCTCCCACCTTGGTCTGGAAGAAGGAGTTGAATCCCTCCATCGCCAACTGCTCGCCGATCCAGGAGCTGTTGGTGTCGGTTATCTGACCCAGGAGCAGCTCGGTTCCGACTGCAATGACCTCAACGCGCATTGCATGAATCTACCGGTCGTCCGGGATTGCGGTGACCCGTATCGGCCGGCGTTGGCTCAGCGGGTCATCCTTGATGTGGCGCGAGATCCCGCAGTGACGTACTGCAGCGCGCTGATCCATGCCACCGCCACGGCCAACCACAGGGTCGTATCGGCCATCCATGTGATGTCCGTTGTCAGGGGCAGCACCACGAGGCTGACCGAGCTGAACTGCAGGAAGGTCTTTGCCTTGGCGATTCGCGATGCCTCCACCGCCAACCCTTTTCGACTCCAGTAGAAGCGGAAGACCGAAATCAGGATTTCCCGCAGCGTTATCAGAGTCACCGGAAGCCACCAGAACCGACCTTCGATCACCATCGCCCACAAGCCGCCCAGGGCGAGAACCTTGTCGGCGAGAGGATCTAGGAACGCCCCGGAACGGGTCGTTCCCTGTTTGCGGGCCAGATACCCATCCAGGCTGTCCGACGCCGTGATCGCAACCCAGAGGATGAACAGGCCCCATCCGGATCCCTGATCCACGATCAGCCAGAAGGCCACCGGGGCAAGGAGCAGACGTACGATGGTGATCGCATTGGCCGGGGTGAGAATCGCCGACGGCCCGTATGTCCGCTCGCTGTTCGCGGTCATGGTTCGATCAACTCCGCGAAGAGATCAGGGCCTTCTGCAGCCACAATCGACACGTCGTGAAACTGTCCGACCTCCAGTGAGGAGGGAACCCAGATCATGCCGTCGATCTCCGGCGCCTCGCGGTGTGAGCGGCCCAGTCCGATCTCGTCAACCAGCACCGTGGTGGTGGTCCCGATCAGTGCGTCCCGGCGCGACGCGCTCATGTCATCCTGAATTTCGCGGAGCTCAGCCAGTCGGTCTGCCACCAATTCATCCGCAATCCCCCCGTCGAGGCCCGCGGCGTACGTTCCTTCTTCCTCGGAGTACCGGAAGAAGCCGCACCAGTCGAGTTGTGCCTCGCTCACGAATTCCAGAAGTGCATCCTGATCTGCTTCGGTCTCTCCGGGATAGCCAACTATGAAATTGGAGCGGAACACCGAGTCGGCGTTGAGTTCGCGTATCCGCTGGATGCGCTCAAGATAGGACTCGGCTGACCCCGGCCGGCGCATTCTGCGCACCAGCGGCTCCGACACATGCTGGAGCGACAAATCGAAATACGGTACGGGTGACGCCGCGATCGTCTCGATCAACTCCTCGGACAACTCTGAGGGAAACAGATACAGCAGCCGGACCCAGTCGGTCACCTCGGAGACCCTGCGAACCAACTCCACGATGCGGCGTTCGCCCCGGGCACCGTCTCGACCAAACGCACCGAGATCCTGCGCTACCAGCACAACTTCACGGACGCCCAGTTGATCGACCTCATCGAGGATCGAGTCAATGTTTCGACTCACCTGGGTGCCACGAAAACTGGGAATGGCACAGAAGCCACACTTCTTGTCGCAGCCCTCGGCCACCTTCACATAAGCCCAGGGCGCCGCCGCAGGTGGCCGGGGCATGTTCAGCAGATCCATCAGGGGAGGCGGCGCAGAACCTGTCTCCTTGTCGGAAGATTTGGTGGTCAGGGTGACCGGCACCCCGAACCCTGCGACCTGGTCGACCTCCGGAAGCGCTTCAGTCAGCTCGGAGCCGTAACGCTCGGCCATGCAACCGGTGACGACCAGTTCGGCGTTGCCGGAACGGGACTCCGCAAGGTCGAGGATGGTCGCAATCGACTCCTCCCGTGCCTCTTCGATGAAGGCGCAGGTGTTCACGACGACCAGATCAGCAGATTCCGCGGACCGCGCAACAACCAGCCCGTCCGCAAGCATGCCTGCGGTGAGCTTTTCGGAATCCACCTGATTCTTTGGACAGCCGAGGGTCTCGACCCAGAAGGAGCGGCTCACCTTTCCAGATTACTCACGACCACTCGAGTGCCAATCCGGGGGTCGGCCATTGTGCCTTGAGCAACCTGCCCGTGCTGGAAGCTGTGATGAAGGCGGTCCGGAGTTCCTCGCCACCGAAACAGATGTTGGTGGTGATCGTGTCATCGACCGCGATGTGCTCCACCGACTCGCCATCCGGCGACACCACGGTGATCCCACCATTGACCAGAGTGGCAACACATACGTTTCCCGCACCGTCAACCGCGAGCGAGTCGAACAACTGAAAACCCGCCAGCCCGGTCACCAGATCGCCGTTTGGGGGGATCAAGCCGGCTCCCACAGCAACTCCGGGCTCCGGGACATCCCAACTCCAGAGGCGGCCCGTGTGGGTTTCGGCCACATACAGCCGGGAGCCATCGGCGCTGAGTCCGATGCCGTTCGGGAAGTCAAGCGGCTGAAGCACCTCGCGTATCTCCGAACCGTCGCAACGGGCGTAGAAGACTCCACCTCGATCAGCATTACGCTCGGAGCGGCGTCCATGGTCGGTGAACCACAATCCGCCGTGCGCATCCATGACCAGATCATTCGGAGCTCGCAGAGGCCTGCCATCACATTCGGAGTACAGGATCTCGACGCTGCCTGTCGCTGGGTCGGCACGCTCGATGCGCCCGAAGTCGTAGTTGTCGGATGAGTCCAGCGGGATTGTCATGCCGTCGAGGTCGAGGAACTCGAAGTTGCCACCATTGTTGGCGATCCACACGTCGCCATCAGGTCCCAGCGCAGCGCCGTTGGGTCCTCCCCCACACTCGGCAACCACTGCGATATCTCCGTCGGGTTGAACTCGACTCAGGGTGCCCCGGGCAGTTTCAACAAGGAGCACTGACCCGTCTGGCATCGCTATCGGTCCTTCGGGGAACCGGAGACCGTTCGCGACTTCGGTGAACTCCATCTGATCGCCTCCAGGCGGGGTCGTTGTGCTGCGGACGGCGACGGTGCCGAAGGACTCAGAGTTGCCCGGATTCGGACATGTTCTGGAAATCCTCTTCCGTCAGGAGGACTTCCCGGGCCTTCGAGCCTTCGGACGGACCGACAAGCCCGCGCTGCTCGAGCAGATCCATCAGTCGGCCGGCCCGGGCGAAACCCACCTTGAGCTTCCGCTGGAGCATCGAGGTGGAACCGAGTCCGGAGCGGACCACGAGCTCCAACGCCTGCGCGTACAGCTCATCATCGTCACTACCCCTTCCAGCAGTTCCCCCGACGCCTGAATCACCGGATTCGGAACCTTCCACATCGTCTTCGTAGAACTGCTCGACATTCGGAGCCTGCTTCTTCCAGAAGGAAGAGATGGATCGGACCTCACTTTCCTCGACCCATGCACCCTGGATTCGCTGCGGAGCTGAGGAGGCGGGGCCAAGCAACAACATGTCGCCCTGACCGATGAGTCGTTCGGCACCACCTTGATCAAGGATCACCTTGGAGTCCGTGGCGGATGAGACAGCGAAGGCCAACCTCGCCGGGATGTTCGCCTTGATGACACCGGTGATCACATTCACTGACGGTCTCTGGGTTGCGATCACCAGATGGATTCCCACCGCACGCGCCATCTGGGCGATGCGACAGATCGAATCTTCGACGTCACGGGCGGCCACCATCATGAGGTCACTCAACTCATCGACAACCACAAGGATGAACGGCAGGCGTGAATGTTCCCTGCCCGAATCTGCGTCCGATGGGCGGACCTCGGAGTCCGTTGCGGCTTCGCCGTCTGGATCAGACTTCGGAGTGAAGTCTCCGCGGTCGAACGCTGCGTTGTAGCCGGTGATGTCGCGAACACCGACCTCCGAGAGGATGTCGTATCGACGTTCCATCTCCTTCACAGCCCAGTTGAGTGCGTTGGCGGCCTTCTTCGGGTTGGTAACGACCTGGGTGAGGAGATGAGGAATACGGTCGTACTGAGTGAGCTCGACCCGCTTCGGGTCGATGAGAATCAATTTGACCTCTTCGGGGGTGGAACGCATCATCACCGACGTGATGATCGAGTTGATGCAACTCGACTTGCCAGAGCCGGTCTGACCTGCGATCAGCAGGTGGGGCATCGTGGCCAGGTTCATCAACACCGCACGTCCGTTTATGTCGCGACCCACCCCGACCTCCAGCGGATGCGTGGCCCGCTGGGCCTCCTCGGAAGTGAGAATGTCGCCAAGAGCCACCACTTGTCGATCACTGTTGGGGACCTCAACTCCGATGGCCTGTCGGCCCGGTATGGGAGCGAGGATGCGAACGTCTGCTGACGCCATTGCATAGGCGATGTCGCGGTTTAGTGAAGTCACCTTGGAAACCTTCACACCCGTTCCGAGCTCGAGTTCGTATCGCGTGACGGTGGGCCCGACAACCATCCCGACCAGACGCGTCTGGACTCCGTGATCAGCCAACGCCGACTCCAGCACCCGGCCTCGCTCCTCCACAATCTTGGTGTCGACACTTCTCTTGTTCGAAACCGACAGCAGTTTGCGGGCGGGGAGCTTCCAGGGTGACGCTTTGGCCAGCGGACCCAGATCCAGATCGAGCTGGGTCGGATCCATATCCGGTTCTTCCTGTCCGACACTCACCTTGGGCTTGGTCTTCCTCGTTTTACTTGCCGGCTTGGACGGCACCCCAAGGCCGCTTTCGTCGCCGTCGTCCTGATCATAGAGGTCGACCGATGGCGCTTCGAGCGAGGAGTCATCCGCCGGCTCCGCAGAATCGTCGGCGCCGATTCGGAACAGACCGCTCAGCCACCCGCCCCCTTTGGCCAGCGCAGGGTTAGTCGCTCGGGAGATCCACTGAGCCATCTGTTTCAACGAACGGCCACTGAGAAGGCTGATGGCCAACACACCCAGGAGTACGAGCAGGACGATGGCCCCGATGGTCCCGATCGCGCTCGCCAGGGCGCCAGCTGTGGAGGCTCCCGCCAGGCCACCGGCGGAGCTGAATGCATCGATGCCGTCGGTGTCAACGCTGGCCTCGCCCGCAAGCATCAAGTGGGCAAGACCAACCACGACCAGCGCGGAAAGGATCAGGCCGGACAGAGTTCGCCGAGGGCTGTGATGAGGTGCCGGCGGTTCTGACGCAGCGATCTCGGACACATCCATAACCGACGTATGGCCCTCCGGGTTTGGCTTGGGAGCGTCTGATTGCTCCGCAGTGGTTCGAGGTCCCCGGATGAGCGCTATCCCTGCACCCAGGAGCGCCAGCGGTACGAGCAGTCTCAGGACGCCGAGAGCGATCCCGGTTCCGTTGGCGATCCCCCTGCCGACGACGGCGCCGAGACCGAACCAGATCCCCAGTGCAGCCACAACACCCAACACGATGAGGATCAGTCCCCAGATGTCGTGGCCGTGTCCGTCGAACAGATACCGAAGTGGATTCGAGGACTTCGAAGCTGAACTGCCCGTGGAGCGGGATTTCGAGGCAGCGCCCCGTGATCCGGAGGAACTCCGGGCGCGCGAACCCCCGTTCCGCTTGGAACCACTGCCCTTGGACGCGCTACTCCGCTTGGAGCTGCCGCCCTTGCGTTGGCGCTGAGATGCTGTCACTCCCCAAAAGTTACTAAGCCGGAGGGACAATTGGGGTCACCCTAAGGTGATTCGGTGTCCGCGGCCCTTCCCGAAACGTCTGAAAAGGATTCGCGGTGGTCAATTCTGGCGGCCGTATCGGTGCCGCTGGCGGTGCTGAGCATCGATTTCGCGGGTGTATCGGTGGCTCTGCCGTCAATCGGCGAAGACCTCGACGCAACCCAACAACAGCTGGGTCTGGTGATCGGTGCCTTCGCACTCGGCTCGGCGGCACCTGTTCTTCTCGTCGGGCGAACCGTCGACCGCCTGGGTCGCCGCAAAGTCCTTGTTGCCGGACTGTTGTTGTTCATGGTGGCATCACTTGTCTGCGCCACCTCGGTGAACATGTGGTGGCTCATAACGGGCCGACTCCTCCAGGGTGGCGGGACCGCCCTGTTCATGCCCGCATCACTCGCGGTCCTCTCTGCTGCATTCGCCGGATCCGCACGAGATCGGGCCGTTGGAGTCTGGGGTGCCGTTGCCGGGGTTTCCGGTGCCGCGGCACCGATCGTGGCAGGCCTGATTCTCACCGCGGCCTCATGGCGATGGTTCTTCGGAATCAACGTTGTGCTGCTGGCCGGTGCAATCCTCCTGGCGCAAACCGTCATCACTGAAAGTACCGGCGATCCCGCCCCGGTTGCGCGAAGATCCGCTATCCTCGGCGTCGCCTCCCCTGCCCTGGTGGTCCTGGGATTGCAGCTGGGTGCCACGAGAGGCTGGATGGAGCCGGGAACCTTCGCCGCACTTGCCGCTTCGGTGGTGACCACAGTCGGCTTTGCAATGGAGGAACGCAGGTCCGGTAGTCCCCTGATCGAGCGCGCCGTCCGATTGAGCCGCGGCCTGCGATCTTCCGCAACTGTCGCGAGTCTCACCAACTGGGGGTTCGGAGCCCTCACCTTTCTTCTGACCTTCTGGCTCCAGGACGAAGTCGGGTTGAGTGCCATTGCCACCGGAGCGGTCTTCCTCCTCTACTCCGTGCCGTTTGCGGTTCTCGGTGCCACGAACGGCCGAGTCGTGGCGAAGTTCGGAACCGCCGCCCCAATGACCGTCGGCAGTCTCCTGATCGCCGCGTCATTCGCAGTGCTGGTGTTCCTCGGCCACGGTGAGGCGCGGTGGCCTGTGATCTCTGCCCTGCTTCTGTCGGGTGTCGGACAGGGATTGGCCTACAACGTGTCGACAACCGCCGCCGTGGAATCAGTTTCCCGACAGCACGCCGGGACCGCGTCGGGCGTTCTCACCACGATGAGAAACATCGGGGTGGCCGCTGGGGTCGCTGTGGCCATGACCGCCACCGGAGTCTCTGAATCCGACCTGGGAACCGCCATTGCCTGGGCAGCGGTGATCATCGCCGCGGTTTCCCTGCTCAGCGCGGCAGTCGCCTGGCGGTCGAAGCGCTGGACCGCCAAGGCGTCAGTGTCCTGACCTGATGCCTACGGGCTATCCGGAACATCGAAGGCTCCCAGCGAAGACCTTCTCTTTTCGGGGATCCTCCAGCGCCGACGCAGTTCCTCGAGCGGTACCTCGGCAAGGGCGAAATGATCGACTCCACCCATCACGTCAGCGGTGCACACCGAACCCCGCGAGAGGGAATCGGCCAACCGTTCCGGGACACCCTCTTGATCCAGCGTGTCCGAGGTGGCGATCGCCACCTTCAATCCGCCCACGGTTTTCACCGACGCGTTCTGAAAGAGGGCCAAGGTGAAGATGAACTGCACGAAGCCACGGTCGTCATCCATCGTCTGGGCAATGAAGGCGAACACGTCGATTTCGCCCTCGGGATCCGTGCCGTAGTCGGTCAGCACGTGCACCCAGTCGTGGAGTGCGCCGATCTCGTATATCCCGTGTGGTTCCCCGGGAAAGGGGAAGTTGTGGACTCGGTAGAAATCGAACACGCCGCGACCCCACGTTCCTTCGCCACAGTCCCCCAGAGCCAGCCAACGGTCCGAGATCCGTTTGTCTCCTGCCACCCCGTAGTACGCAAGTTTGGATCGCGCGTATTCCCACAATTTGCCACTCCCCACCGAATCGACGGTTTGTTCGGTGTACCAGGAGTTCCGGAGCAAGTCCGCGTGCAAGCGCACCAGGTGATCCCTGGCGGTATCGCGTGCGATTTCCACATCGGGCACGTCGATGCCGAGTTCGCCGAGATACCTCTCCAGGTGACGCTCACACTCCGCGGATGCCGGGTGTTCGGTGAGCTCCATGAGGACCGCCACGTCAGCGAGATTGGAGCGGAGATCCGCGCTGTCCATGAACTCGGCGATTTCTGACGGCTCCGCGGGCTCCAGCTCGGCCAACGACGGCAGGGGTTCCCCGGCGAAGCGGGCAACCAGAGCGTCGGCAACCCGGACCTGCACCGCCGTGGGCCGGTGATCCCCAACGGTGAGAACGCCGGCCAGCGCACGTAGAAACGGTCTGGCCCGCCGGCCAGCCGGGATCCGCAAGTCCGTCATCTCGAACCTACTGGGCCGAAGGTGTTCCGGGACGGGCCAGTTCCGGGGGCAGCGGGGGCAAGATGGCGAACTCGTTGCCTTCAGGATCGGCCATCACGATGTGAGTGTCACCATTGGGTTCCAGCACGACCCGGCGTTTCTGCCCACCAAGGGCAACGATTCGCGCGGCAGCGGCATCGATGTCGGCCACCTCGATGTCGGGTCGGACCCAGGGGAGCCGATCCGTTCCCGGGACCCCGGAGGCCTGACTCGCACTCCACGGCTGGAATGCGAGGTACACACCACCCGGGTCGGGCTTGAGTTGGACCCAGTCCTGTACTCGCTCGGCCAGCTCCACGCCGAGAACCTCGGCCCAGAACTCCGCAAGGCGATCGGGATCATCACAATCGATCACCAGCGCTCTGAACCATCCAAGACCAGTCATGGGTTCCTCCTGTGTGTTTGTTCGTGCCTGTTGTTGCTGTACGTCTGTTCTTGTTGCTGCATGTCTGTTCGCCGGCCGCCGACATCCAAAGCGTTACCGGGAAACGACTTGCTCGCTCCAGTCATACACGACTGCGTTGCGGATCTGGGGAGCGGCGATCTCACAATCAAGACCGGCTCCCCGATTCGACTCGAACTCGTGAAGTGTCACGTTATCCCCGGCGACCTCGGCAACGGCCGCACTCTGGGAAGTGAATGACTCGGCATCCTCCGCCGCCAGAACCAGCATCGGAGCACTCACATCCGCCAACGAGGAAACCGGGAACTGCAGATCCGCGGCTTTGTCGGCAGCTTGTGCAGCTGAGATCTGGGTTCCCGAGAGTGCTCCGTAGGCCATCGCCAGCTTGGCGCCCATGATCGGGTCGTCAGCTCCCGCCGCAAGATCCCCGCCCAGATCGAACACGGCAGGATCAACCACGATTGCATCAACTTCCAGCCCTGATGCAACGGAGTGGAGCACGAAGTACGAACCGTGATTGATTCCCATCACAACAACCGGGCCACTCGAATTCTCCCTTACCCAGTCAACGGCGGACTCCACGATCCCGGTCCAGGGTTGATCGAGTCCAAGGCCATCGATCAGGAGGGCCTCACCCTGCCCCGGCCCTTCGAGCAGCAACACCGAATATCCCCGACGCAGGGCTTCCGAGAGTCCCGTCATGGGTGCATCCGACAGGGGCGTGTCGAGGCCCTGGATCATCACGACCGCGCCCACCGATGCTGCCGACGCTGGATTGAACCAGTAGGCCGGCAGGCTGCCAACCGGGCTGTTCAGGGCAAACTTGTGAGCCGGTGACGGCCAGAGTGCCACTGCTCGGTTCCACGATTCGCGGTGATCCTTCCAGAGTCGGACCACATCGTCGCGTCGGTCGGTGGCAGGTGCCCACCAGGCCCCACCGAACAGATAGTTGGCTGAGCGCAGCGACAGGCCCCAAGCAGTGCGGTTTCGGCCGTCTGCTTCGGCCTCGGCAGCCGCACCCGCGAGTCGTTTTCCAAGTGCACAGAATTCCGAGAGCCACGATTCGGCGTCGCCGTCGTGGATCAAGTCCGCCGTGACCAGAACCTCCCCGACCTCCGCAGTGCCATCCCGTACGCCTGAGAGCAGGCATCGGAGGCCGAAGTCCATGCCGGAGTCCTCGAAGAACCTCATCAGGGTTCCATGACCACCGGAACGATCATCGGGCGACGGCGTGTCTTTTCGGACACAAAACCACCGGCGGCGCGTCGCACTGCACGCTCAACCTTCTTCATGTTCCCACCGTCCGCCAGCGACTTC
>JAHRAZ010000050.1 GCA_020027475.1 Microthrixaceae bacterium | reverse complement strand
CAGCACGACTTTGACCGACACAACAGGCGGTACCAGCTTGCTGTAAGACGGTCCGATGGAAGCGAAAGGACCGGGCTGATCGCGTTGAATGGAATCTGGTCGGAGTCGCTTTGACCCACACGAAACTCTGCGTGCAAGCAACTCAACGTTCAGGTCCCTCGCCACAACGAGGTTGAAATCCTTCCGCAAACACTTGCTGATCTGTCGCGCGAGGTGGTGGTCACCACCGGCGCTCATCTTCACCAATTCTGGCGATGATCGACTGGTGATCGCCGCCGGCGCCAGTAGCCAACCCTTGTTCACGGCCCAGGCCGGAAGCGGCATCGCGATTTCATCTCGTCTTGGCCAAATTGGGCGGACTTGATGCCAGGTGAACATGGCTTCGTGAACATGGCTTCAGATGGTGCATGGCTGGCGAGTCACCGGGGGAGTCCGCCAAGATCGCTCCACCGGCGTGGCGTCGCATACCGTGCATGAGGCTGCGGAGGTTCCGAGGAGATGAGATCAACACATGATCGGGGAGTTGCTCAGGCCATTGGAGGAGATCAGCGGCGATCGGTCCGCTGAAATTCTGAGCACTCTCGGTGATCTGAATGGGAATCTGAGCGCGTCGGAGCCGCGGGTTGCCGTCGGTGCGGTCCGTCCACTTGGCCGCGAGACATCGAGGTGAGCGACATGGCGGACACAACGGAGGATCCAATTGATCGGGTCGGGTCCAACATCAGGGTGCTCCTGAACTGGTTGGTGGGGAAACCCGGCAGGTATCTGACCGGATGGCTCATGATCCTGTTGCCGCTACTCACGTGGGCGGCGGCCCTGTGGCCGGCGGCGATGGGTGCAGATTCGATTGACACGTGGAATCAGGCCGCCACGGGACGCATCGTCAACTGGCATCCTCCCGTGTACACCCTCGCTCAGCAGTTGGCCTTTCAGATCGTCCAGTCTCCGTGGCCGCTGATACTCCTTCAGTGCCTCGTGATGGCGTGGGCAGTAAGACGACTTCTCGACTTGGCCGTTGATCTGGGCCTGAATCTGTTCATTGCATATGGCTTTGGCGCCGCAGTAGCGGTGTTGCCGCCCTTGGGTGCCTTCACTTCGCATCTGATCAAAGACGTTCCCTACACGATCGGATTCCTGCTGGTGATCGGCTTTGTGGGTCGCGGGGTCCTGGAACGCTGCGGGTTCGTAGAGTTCGAATCTCGTCCGGTTCCCCGTGAGTTGATTCTGTTCGCAGGATTGTTGACGATGCTTCTGGCCCGGGTGAATGGTCGGGTTGCATTCGCGATTGCAATCGTGGCGGTCTTGTGGGCTGCACCCCGCAGGTGGGTCACTGCCGGAGTCGCCACCGGCGCAGTGGTGGCATACATCGTGATTGGCAGTCTCATCTATCCATCTCTGGGGTATATGGATCCGCCCAATCATGTGCGGGGCGGGTTGTATGTCTTTGATTTGGGAGCCCTGCACCAAGTCGATGCGGAGCAAATCCCGACAGACGCGCGAGATGATCTTGAACTGTACGCAACCGCTGAGGAATGGCGCGAAGGATTCAATTGCCATTGGTCTGGCAATCAATTCCATGAACGCTTCAATGAGAACCGTGGGGCGGATCTGGATGACCTGAGCGAGAGTTGGCGGTCGGCGTTGCTCTCGAATCCCCTCCATTTTGTGGGGAACCATCTGTGCGCCGCCTCGCCGGCATGGAACCCGTTTCCATCCCCCGAAGAGCTTGCAAATCAGCAGACGGTCTGGAATGGGGTGGCTCCGAATCCGCAAGGTATTGAAGCCAAGCCCCTTTCCGACCATCTGGACGTTGCAGCCAGACGATTCATGGATTCATTTGGCATCAACACGCCGAGTCAGATCCTGTTCTGGCGAGCTCCCACGTGGATGTACATGCTCGCTGGGTTGCTGGTTATTGCATCGATCCGTACGAAGCGCTGGGCGCTGTTGTGGATCTACCTCCCGTTCGCTGCCCAGGCCGCCTCGGTGATCGCGATCTACGGCCCGCACTATCGGTACATGGCCCCGGCCTGGATTGGAGCTGTAATGCTGCTTCCGATGGGCGGGCGACTGGTGTTCCAGCCGAGGCGAGACTCCGAACTTCCATCGGCGACCGTTTCGACGCAAGAGATTGGCTCGCGGCAATAGACCAGCTCAGGCCGGATGCTGTGTCCAGTCAGTCGGCTACAAGGCGGCGTGTACCGCCCGGATCTTCAAGGATGTCCCCGCCAACGCGAACCCAGAACTTGACGTTGGAATACGGCGGCATCTGGCACCAGTCTCCTTCCGGGGCTCCCGTGTCGTGGAAGACCACAGCCTTACTCGGAGGGCTCACTCATCGGTGGATCACCCCATCCCATCCCGACGGGGACAATCTCTCCGGTCGTCACAGCTGGTTGACCTCTCCTCCGGCTGGCATCGCTGTTCCGACTCCGATGGGCACACCGGGCATCATTCGACCACTCACAGGGGTTCGGGCAGTATGTTTCAGTCGTGCGCCCGGGAAACACTCGATTTCCCCGGCACCGACTTCTCCCCATGAAACTCATCATCCAGATCCCCTGCTACAACGAGGAAGAAACCCTTCCGCAAACACTCGCTGATCTGCCGCGCGAGGTGCCGGGAATCGACGTGGTCGAGTGGCTGGTCGTCGATGACGGATCCGCCGACCGCACGGTTGAAGTTGCCAAGGAAAACGGCGTGGATCATGTGGTTTCGGTAGGAGAGAACCGGGGGCTCGCCAATGCCTTCCTCACCGGCCTCGATGCCTGCCTGCGTCTGGGTGCAGACGTAATCGTGAACACTGATGCCGACAACCAGTACCAGGGATCGTGTGTGCCGGATGTTGTTGCACCTGTGGTGGCTGGTGAAGCCGACATGGTGGTGGGCGAGAGACCCATCGAGACCGTCGATGACTTCTCGGCCATCAAGAAGCGTCTCCAGCGAGGGGGCAGCTGGGTTGCGCGTGTGTTTTCCGGCACCGATGTGAAGGATGCTGCCTCAGGCTTCCGGGCCTTCGACCGGGAAGCCGCCATGCGGCTCCAGGTGTTCGGCAAGTACAGCTACACCATGGAGACCATTGTGCAGGCCGGCTGGGAAGGTCTGCGTGTGGTTTCGGTGCCGATCGGTGTGAACCCGAAGACCCGTGATTCCAAGCTCGTGAAGTCGGTTCCCCAGTACATCTGGCGGTCCGGCTCAACGATCGTTCGCAGCTTCGCCCTCTACAAGCCGTTTCGTTTCTTCTTCTTACTTGGTCTGATTCCGTTCTTGATCGGTCTGGCGCTCGTGATCCGGTGGTCATACCTGAACTGGTTCACCAATGACGTTGCGAGTCGCGTTCCGTCGCTGGTTGCAGCGTCGGTGTTCATGATCATCACCACTCAGATCTGGGTGGTCGGGTTCCTCGCTGATCTCCTGGCGGCGAACCGGCGAATAATCGCCGATACCCGATACCGGATGGTCCGGCGAGAATACGAATCAACGACTAGTGACCTGCCGGCTCGTGACGACTCGCAGCAGTAGGCGATACAGCGGCATCCAGTCTCGTAGCTCTGCCGGACCAGCGTCATGAACGTTCTCCTGGTCGGACCTACCCATCCGTACAAGGGCGGTGTGGCGCAGCACACCACTGCCCTGGCTCAGAAACTCGTTGACGCTGAACACCAAGTGGATCTTCTCTCGTGGCAGTCTCAGTATCCGCGGCGCATGTATCCGGGTGCGTTGGAGCTCGACAGCCCGGACTCCGAGCGTGAATTCCAGGGGACCCGTCGCGAACTGAACTGGTATGACCCGACCTCGTGGATCCGGTCGGTCAAGAGTTCCGATGCTGACGTCGTCGTGTTTGTAGTGGTCAATGGGTTCCAGATGCCCGCGTACGCAGCCATTACCAATCGGATGAGGCGACGAGGAGCGCGTGTGGTTGCTCTCTGTCACAACGTGATTCCTCACGGCTCCGGCAAAGGACAGCAGGCAGTGATCGCCGGGTTCTTGCGCTCGGTGGATTGTGTAGTGGTTCATTCTCAGCAGGAGGTGGAGCGTGCCCGAGCTGTTGGTGTCGAACAGGTTCGGATGGCGCGTCTGCCGTTCTTCTTCCCGATCAGGCCACAGCCGTTGGATGTCAACAGGCCAAGGACACATCGATTGTTGGCACTCGGTTTCGTTCGGCCCTACAAGGGAATCGACGTTCTCATCGAGGCGGTTGCCTTGGCAGACACGAACGTCGAGGTAACGGTTGTGGGGGAGTTCTGGATCCCGATCGAAGAGCTGTCAGATCAGGCCAGAAACCTTGGGGTGGAGGGAGCCGTACACCTGAGGGATGAATACGTGGAACCCACGGAGGTCGTGGAGCTTCTCCAGAGTCACGACGCGCTCGTTCTGCCGTACCGTTCCGGCACGGGTTCGCAGCAGCCGAGAGTGGCTCATCTCGCCGGCACTCCTGTGATCTCAACCAGGGTGGGTGACCTCAGTGCACAGGTCAACGATCGCGTCGATGGGTACCTTGTGGACCCGAGCCGTGCGGATCAGTTGGCGGCCGCAATCGAGCGACTGTACAAGCCGGGGGAGCTGCGCCGCTTGAGGTCCGGGATCGTGAGACCCGTTGTGATCACAGAGTGGGCCGAATACCTGCGGGTTCTCATGGACTCCTCCAGCTCCGGAATCCCGTCGGGCGAGGAAGCCGGGTCCTAGTCTCGGTTGGTTGAGGGTCCTGAACTTCCCGCTCGAACAGCACCTTCGACGTTGTGGTGTCGAATCATGGTGTCGAGCATGTTGGCGATGAGCCAGCCCAGTTGCTTCACCTCAACGAATTCCGCTGGATCTTGGCTGATGGCGGCGTCGGCAGGATCTGAATCGAGGTCAGGTTTCGAATAGAAAGAGTTTGTACTCGGCGGGCACCCAGAAGTTCTCGTCGGAGTCCAGGTAGCGCGATGGTGCCCGCGTGATCGTGTGTTCTGGCCTGTTGGTTGCAAGAATCGAAGACGTCTGGTTGCGTTTGGCGTCCCCGGCGATGGTTTCGGCCACAGACTCATCTGAGGTGATGACAACCAGGGATCGGCCTGTCGTCCTGAGGGCTTGGGATGCGTCGGATACCCACGCGGGGTCCGCGATTTGTTCGGGTGTGGCACTTGCTACCGGGACTCCGCACCAACTCCTCAAGGTCTGCGGCAGGGCAGCGACATCGAACTCTCCGACCACGATTACCGCAGAGTCGGTTCCCAGTAGCTGGCAGGTCTCCTCGATGATCTGATCGAACCCGTGCTGCTGCCGCTGTAGCGCAATGGGAGCGGAGGCCCAGACCGCCGGGACGATCAGTAGCGCGGCCCCAGCTGAAATGAAGGCTGATCGCGCTGTTGACGAACTGGCTCGATTGCTGAGCACTGCCACGGCCAGGGTGGCCAGCACCAATAATCCCGGAAGCACTGCAGGGAAGAAGCGCCGCATGGCCCAGATGTGGTCTGGCGTGATGCTGGGTTTCCAGAGATAGACAAGTCCCGGAACGATCGTCGCCCCCCACACCAGGAGTGTGGCCGAATTCGGTGGTTTGACGAAAATCCGATAGGCCACCAGAGCTGTCGCTGCGATGGCCAGTGCAACTGTGAACGGGCCGACGTACCACTGGATCCATTGGAGGGAGTGTTCTGCGTAGCTGCGAAAGGTGTCCACCTTGTCTCCCTCCGCTACCTGAAGTTGCCCGATGATCCCCCACCCAAGATCGGCGTTGTGGTCTGCGCCCATCTTCGGCCGCACGATCCAGCCGTATATCGATATGACGATCACAAGGCTGGCACCGATGGTTCCGAGCGCTTTTCCGTGATTGCGGACAGCTGTATCGAATCCGTTCAACCTGTTCCAGGCGACATCAGAAGCGACGAGTAGCGATATCGCTAGTCCAGCGGCAATCGTCAGCTGAATGAGAGACTGCTCGAGGTGGGTGGCGTAGCCGCTGGAGTAGATGAGTAGATCGATGGCTGCCAACGCTGCGACTGCAAGTGCCGTCAGGCCACACACGATGCGATTCCTCTTGGCCTCGGGCGTCTGATCCAGATGGTCTGTCGATGAGCTCATTATCGCGATGGCAGCGGCCAATACGAGCAGGTTCAGCAGGCCATCTACCCGGACCAGAAGTGTGGCCCCCATCAGTCCACCTGTGATCGCTGCGAGCCAAGTTGAGCCTCGCAGTCGCGTCTTTGACAACAGAAGTAATCCGGTCCACAGCAGAGCGAACGCGTAGGGCTCGGAGTAGATGTCACGCGCCACGGACACAAAGGGAGCACAGGCGGCGAACGCGACGACTGGGACCAGAGCAAGCACTGGCCGTCTGGTGACACGAGTGGTGACGCAGTACAGAGCGAGTAGTCCCAACCCAGCTACGAGGGCGGACAGGCGGAAGAACCCGATTGAGCCGACTGCCAGATCCGTCGCTGCCAGCACCGAGGCCGGCAGATCCAGGAACTGGAATTCAAGGTTGGTCCCCACGTCGTATACAGCAGCACTACTGAACGTGAGGTCGTCTGTGCTCCCGAAAACTTCCTTTTCAGCTGGCGCCCTGAGAGACCCGTGGTTGCTGATCCACTTGGCAGTTGCGGCGTATGAGCCGGGATCGCGGTCAATCAGCACATGGTTCGAAGGCGCATAGCTGCTCCAGAGAACTGAAAGCAGTGCAACTGCAACGGCGGCGACGGACGACCAGTGCACCAATCGTGATGAGGATTCCCGCCTCCAAAGGGAGTGGGTCATGGCGGCAGTCGCCACTGCGGAAATGGCTGTCCAAACGAGTACCGGGATGGGATGGGCCCACCCCGCCATGGCCAGTACCAGAACACCGAGCCCCACAATGAGCATCCATGTGACCGCGGCGACGACTGCTGATTCGAGCCACCACGCTGGAGCATCCACCTGTTCTCGGGTATCGATGTGGGTGGTCAGGGCACATCCTCCGGTGGGACTTCGAGGCCTTCAGGGGCATCAGGTCCGGTGATCCGGCGTCTGAGGCGAATGAATCCCACCATTAGGGCTTCGGTGGTCACCACGACGACGCGGAACAGCACTGCGGCGACCAGCTTGGACGCGGGATCACCTGCGACGAGGAACGCAATGGCGGCCTCCCGAATCCCCAAGCCGGCGGGAATCGGAATCACCAGGAATCCGATCACCCAAGCCAGCACGAACCCGGCAGCCGCCTGGACGGGGTTTTCTCCGAGTCCACTCGCCACTGCTAATAGGGCGAACGTGGCACCGGTCGTGGCAAGCGACAGGGTCGACCAGGCAATCGAGCGCCAGACGCCCGCCGGGCTGGGGAGAATCGTGTGGTCAGGGTCCTTGCGAAGCACCTTTGCCGTGATCTCCACAGCTCTCTGCAGGAAGTAGGGGTGACCCAACAGCAGCGACAGAGGTGTGAAGAGCAACAGGATTCTGAACCATCCAGCCAGTTCCGGATTGCTCACAGCCAGAATCGGACCGAAAACGCCGCCAGCAATCACCACGGTCAGCTTCGATACAACCATTGCAGTGGTCGCCTTCGCGATGGAGACTTCGTCTCCAGTGGCCAGCGCAGCCTGCGAAGCGGCCTGTGCTGCCCCGCCAACCGGCGAGTACTTCATCAGTTGTGAGGTGTAGAAAGATTCGTTTGCCTGATGGATGTCGACCTCATCCGGCAGCAGTGCATCCCAACTACGGGCGGACGTCAGGAGGGTCAGGATGTTCAGAACCGCTGCTGGGGCGAGTGCCCACCATGGTGGCGATTGAAGGTCGGATAGGTCCTGATAGGCGTACCAACCAGCGAACGCCAAGCTGGGCACACCCACGAGGATCACGATTCGGCGAATCCACGGGTTGTTCATTCCTCGGCCACTCGTCGGCTTGCTGGCCGGACGGAATGAGGGGAGCTCCCGAGCGCTGCCAATGCTCTCACGTGCTCAGTCGTTGCTCGCTGGAACTCTCGCAGTTCCGTAGAGGCCCGGGCCGCGGTTCGGGTATTTGCGCTGTAAGTAACGACCGGGCCAAGTGATTGCACCGGTCGCGCCGCCGATCCATTGTGGCGGCTGCAAAAGGCTGCTGCTTGCCTCGGTCAGATCCTCGATCTGACTTGCCTCATCTTTGGACAACCTCGCCAGCCGCCGAGACGCGACCATGTTCCGAACCGCTTCGGTGGCATACGCGATCGGGAATCCGGTTTGACGCACCCTGGCGTCCATCAGGCCGGCTCTGTCGAACTGCTGCACCAGTCCTTGGGCTGTATAACGACGAATGTGGCCCGCCAGTCGGTCGCCTGCTCCCATTCGGTGCGGCTCGGCTGGGACAGACAAGACAAGCCAACCGCCGGGTCGAACGCGCTGCGACCATTCCCGCAATGCTTCGTCGTCTTGTTCAATGTGTTCCAGAACCTCGAAGGCACAGACGAGGTCGAACTGTTCGGAGTCCCCCAGTTCATCCATGGTGGCGATCATGCGGCCTGGCGTTCCCTGGAGCTCCAGGCGTTGACGGGCGATCTCTCGAGTTCGATCGGACAGTTCAAGGCCCGTGTATTCGGCCAGCCGAGCCAGCCGGCAGGCCATCGCACCCTCACCGGGGCCAATTTCAAGGACAGTTCTGGGTTGAATCCGCTGAAGGTCTTCTTGGAGGTAATCCCAGCGCCACCAGGCGTTGAAGGTGAGCGGTGGGAGTGGCGGGTTATCGGCTGTCATTTCGCGGCTGTCATTTCGTCAGTATCCGGTGAAGGTTGAGGGTGGCGGAGGCGGGCCGGAAAGTGGCTGCCACCTTGCGGGATCGATTGCGCAACTCGCGAAGCTGGTCCGGATTTCGGGCGAGTGTCCTCAGCGCTCTTGCCAATTCAGTGTGGTCTCCAGTTGGGACCGCCTCAAATGATCCTTCAACCGCAAGCGCTTTCATGGCTGGTGTGTCGGCAGATACAACAGCACAGCCGGCCGCCATGCCTTGGTAGACCTTGTTGGGAACCACACGCTGCGTCTTGGGAGTCTCGCCGAAGATCCCCAGGCAGATGTCGTGCGACGCGACCACCGCAGGCAGATCTTCCGAATCAACCCAGTCAATCCAGGTGACCCGGCCGTTGGCAGTCAAAGACTTGGTTGTGTCGAGGTCCTGACCCGTTCCAATCATCGTGAAGCTCAGGTTCGGCTCGTCGCTCAGGTCCGAGATGGCTGCCCCGATTATTGGGGCGCCTTGAAGCGGGGTATAGAGCCCATAGAACACAACTTTTACCGGTTCTGTGTCGGTGGTGGAGGGGCAGTTGTTCTCGGCTGCCTCGTACCAGGCATCGGTGGCTCCAACCGGCACAGCCACGGATTTCGCCCGTGCGCTTTCCGGGAGCATCTCGGCCTGAAGGGTTGTGTCCACCAGCACCACGGTGGCACAGCGCAGCGCCGCGCGATCGAGTGCGTCGAGCAGGCTGAACTTGAGGCCGCTGCCCAGACCGCGGTCACGCACGGTCTCGGTGAGTCCGACCATGTGATCGAGCACGATTATCCTGCCGGGAAACAGCACCTTGGCCAGATGGACATCGAAGTGGCCCATGTAGCCGACCAGTACCACGTCCGGTGAGCCGGCGTTTCGGCGGCCGAGGATCAGACGCCACCACGACCGGATGATCTGTCCGACGAGTCGAACCGCGCCTCCCAAGGACCCTGCCGCCGACACCTTGTCCGCCGTGGAGGCACCGAGAGGAGCATTCAGTTCCGAAACGGTCCAGCCGTTGGCCCGCAGTCCATCTCGGATCACAGCAATCCGCGGGTGCAGAGCCTCGTCATAGGATCCGAAAACAAGAGCCGTGTGACTGTTCTCGTTGTGGTCTTCGGGCATGAGGCTCCCTGCGCCGCGCTGATGCGGTAGTACCCCGAAGTTACAGGCTCAGAGATTGATCGAGCCCCGTTCGGACGTTCAAACAGCTGCCTCGGGTCGTCTCGCTGGGCAGGTTGGTTATTCGGCAGCTTCGATTACGAGCACTACTTCGCCTGCGCTCACTGACTGGCCGGTCTCGGCCTTGACCTCTTTGACGGTTCCGTCGATGTCGGCGGGCACGTTGTTCTCCATCTTCATGGCCTCGAGGACCACCACCGTGTCGCCGGCAGAGACCGTGTCGCCAACTTCAACCGCGACCTTCAGGATTGTTCCTTGCATCGGCACGATCACATGACCTGACCCGCCGGCGATGGTTGTGCCATGGCCCTTGCGCTTGGCCTTCGGTCGAGGTGCGGCGCTGTTGCCGGCAGCGAGCTGTGACTCGGGAACGAAGAGTGAAACCGAGAATTTCTTGCCGTTGACCTCAACGTCCATCTCGCGCTTCACCTTGGGTTCGGCCTCTTCGCTGTCGTCGGTGGCGACCGGAGCTGCACCGGCAGTGGAGCTGAGATCCAGTGTGTTCTCGACCCACTTGGTGGAATGGTCAACCGCAGCGAAATCAGGATGCCTGAGGATGGCCAGGTCGGCAGGGATCACCGTGGCGACACCCTCGACCTCCATCTCTTCCAGTGCACGAATCATGCGGGCGATGGCAACGTCGCGGTTGCGTCCCCACACGCAGAGCTTGCCGATGAGATTGTCGTAGTACTGCGACACCTCGTCGCCGGACTCGTAGCCGCCGTCCCAGCGGGTTCCGAAACCCGAGGGTGCGTGGATCTTCGTGATCTTGCCCGGGGAGGGCAGGAACGCTCCGCCGGCGGGATCCTCGGCATTGATGCGGCATTCGATCGCGTGGCCCGTGATCACCACGTCGTCCTGGCCGAAGGGCAGTTCTTCGCCGGCAGCAACACGGAGCTGCAACTCCACGAGATCCACGCCGGTGATCAGTTCGGTGACCGGGTGTTCCACCTGAAGGCGGGTATTCATTTCCAGATAGAAGAAGGCGCCGTCTTCATAGAGGAACTCAACGGTGCCGGCGCTTTCGTAGTTGCAACCGACTGCAACCTTCACCGCAGCTTCGCCCATGGCGGTGAGGATGTCCTCGGGAATCCCTGGTGCCGGAGCTTCTTCGATCAGTTTCTGGTGACGGCGCTGTGCGGAACAGTCACGCGTGCCCAGGTACACCGAGTGTCCGTGCTGATCCGAGATCAGCTGGACCTCGACGTGGCGAGGGTTGGTGAGGTATCGCTCCACGTAACACTCGTCGCGACCGAAGTAGTTGAGGGCCTCCCGCTGGGCGGACTCCAACTGGTGGGGAGCTTCTTCGGCAGAATCGACGATCTTCATGCCGCGCCCGCCGCCGCCGTAGGCAGCCTTGATTGCAACCGGATACCCGTGCTCGTTGCCGAACTTCACGACCTCCGAGGGATCGCTGAGGAAGTTGTTGTCTCCCGGGACTCCCTCAACACCGACCCGTTCCGCAGCCTCCCGAGCCGAGATCTTGTCACCCATGATGTCGATGGCCTCGGGCAGCGGGCCGATGAACTTGACGCCCATCTCGGTGATCTCGCGGGCGAAATCGGAGTTCTCCGAGAAGAATCCGTAGCCGGGGTGCACAGCCTCCGCGCCGGAACGTTTGATCACGTCCAGCAACTTCTCCGAGTCGATGTACGACTCAGCAGCGGTCTTGCCTCCGAGGGCATATGCCTCGTCCGCGAGCCTCACGTGGAGCGCGTCGCGGTCGAGATCTGAGTACACCGCCACGGTCGGAATGCCCATCTCGCGGCATGCCCTGATGACACGTACGGCAATTTCTCCGCGATTTGCGATCAAAACCTTCGAAAACACCGTCTATCTTCCCCTTATGGGTATTGATCGCGCCAAAGCCGCACTAGCCGACTCACGCTTCGCGGATGTCCGTTGGACCGATGAGACCGGTTCCACGAACACTGACGCAATGGAAATCTTGTTGGAGAATAGGCGAGAGGACCCCAATTGTTCGAAAGCCGTGGTGGTGGTGGCCGACTACCAGAGTGCCGGTCGTGGGCGCCTGGCCCGTGAATGGGAGTCACCGCCGGGCGCGTCACTGCTCATGTCAGTGGGCACCACGGCCGACATTGATCCTTTGCGACGTGGCCTGTTGCTGACCGCCTTGGGCGTGGCAGCGGTTGAGGGAGTCTTTTCGACCACCGGATTCCGGCCATCGCTGAAATGGCCGAATGACCTCGTGGCTGCTGTTTCGGGTGACCTGGGTGAGCTGAAACTTGGCGGCATCTTGGCAGAGTCGCGTCAGGCCGGCGATGGTGTGGCCACGGTGATCGGGTTGGGACTCAACTGCAACTGGGATGAGGTTCCGGAGGAGTTGGCTTCCATTGCGGTTTCGTTGAACCGACTCATGCAGGAACCGATCGACCGAGTTCAGCTGCTGATCGAGATCGTTCGCCGCTTTGATCGCAATCTCGATCTGTTGTCCTCCGATTCGGGCGTCGAGGAGCTCCTTGGTGCAGCCAGGGTGAGTTCGGCCACGTTGGGTCGAAAGGTGAGGGTGGAGCTTGAGGGATCGGTCTTGGAAGGAACTGCGGTCGACATCGCTCCCGACGGTGCGCTGGTAGTGGAATCCTCCGACGGAGAGTCTCATCGCGTGGTTGTGGGCGACGTGATCCACCTCCGTTCGCAGGACTGATCGCCGGGTGGCAGCTCTCGCTCGGTGTTCGTGGTGTGGTGGCGGGTGGTGATCTGGGCGTGCTCGCTGGATTGATGGCCGGGTCAGCATCGAAGGTGAGGGGTTGGTGGTCCCCGGGTTGATGGGTCCAGAATCGCCCGATCGCATGGCTGATGTCAGACTGGTCGCTCAGGAGGAAATGATGTCCACACCAATCACAGTTGTCGGCACTGGATATGTCGGCCTTACCACCGGCGCGTGTATGTCGCACCTTGGTCACGACGTGACCTGTCTGGACATCGATGAGTCCAAGGTCGCCATGTTGTCCAGAGGCCATGTGCCAATTCTCGAGGAGGGACTCTACCGATTGGTGGAGGAAGGTCTGGGTACGGGACGACTCCGATTCACCACGGATTCAGCCGATGCCGTGTCCTCTGCCGAGATTGTCTTTCTCTGCCTACCGACTCCGCAGGGCGCCGACGGCTCGGCCGATCTGAGCTTCGTGAAGAACGCATGTGCCCAGATCGGCCCTTCACTTGCTGCCGGCACAATCGTGATCAACAAGTCCACTGTGCCAGTGGGTACTACCAAAGTGGTGGCCGCCGCCCTTGGGCGTGATGACGTCCATGTGGTTTCCAACCCCGAGTTTCTGGCTCAGGGAACCGCTGTTCACGATTTCCTGAATCCTGACCGAGTTGTCATTGGTGCCGACGATCGCGAGGTGGCTCTCAAGGTTGGCTCACTGTATCTGGGGTTGCCCGCCCCCTGGGTTGTCACCGATCCGGCCTCCGCGGAACTCATCAAGTACGTGGCCAACAGCTTTCTGGCCACCAAGTTGAGTTTCGTGAACGCCGTGGCGGCCGTATCGGAATCGGTTGGTGCCGACATCGAGGATGTGATCCGCGGTGTGGGTTATGACCGTAGAATCGGTCACGATTTCATGCGGCCCGGACCGGGTTGGGGTGGGAGTTGCCTGCCCAAGGACACGCGTGCGCTTGTGAGTATCGCCGACGGAGCCGGATACGATTTCGCGCTGTTGCAGCAGACGATCGACGTGAATGAAGCTCAGTTTCAGCGCATCGTGGACAAGGTCGCCGATGTCTGTGGTGGGCAACTTGGTGGCAAGACGGTGGCCGCCTGGGGACTAACTTTCAAGGCCGGCACCGACGACCTTCGCGACTCGCCGGCGTTGCGCGTGGTCGAACTTCTCCTTGAGGCCGGCGCGTCGGTTCGGGCCTATGACCCCGCCCTGAAACCGGGCCGTGAGATCGCGGACGGAGTTGAGGTGGTGGCCGACATCTACGAGTCGTGCCGCGACGCCGATGCGCTGCTCGTACTCACCGAGTGGAGCGAGTTCCGCAGGGCCGACCTCGATCGGGTGGCAGATGAGCTGAAGAATCTTGCGGTGGTGGACTCACGCAACACGCTCGACCTCAATGCTCTCAAGCGCCGCGGTTTCGACGTTCGGGCGGTCGGCCGCACCTGAGGCCAAAAATGCCGTTCTGTGATGGTCAGGTCGCGGAAAACCGCGACCTGACCATCACAGAACGGGCCTCGGGCCTGATGAGTTTCTACCGAGGTCCCACTGTCAGGGATCGGTGACGTTCGCGTAGGCGGAATCCCAGGCATTCATGGCGGCTTGGGTCAGTTCGCCGAGGTCAGACGGCAGGGGGATGCCGTTGACCGCGCTGACCGGCTGAGCCTCGCGGCCCGTTGAAGCGAGGAAGGCTTCGCTGGCTTCTCCTAGGGCGCTCAGCGGGAGAGGTGTTTCGTCGACCGGAACCCCCGAGGCTGTAAGTGCCTCGATGAGCAATGCCCTGGTGACCCCGGCCAGGCAACCAGTTGTGAGCGGCGGTGTGTTGAGAACGCCGTTGTGCTCGAGGAACACGTTGCTTCCCGTACCCTCGCAGACTTCGCCACGGTTGTTGGCGAAGATGGCTTCGGTGGCACCGGCTTCGGCTGCCTCGGCGAGGGCAATCACGTTGTCGGCGTAGCTGATGGTCTTCAGGCCGGCGAGGGCGCCGCGCTCATTACGCGTGTAGGAGACCGTGATGACCGGGGCCGCGTCACGGGACAGCGCGAGGGCGCCAGCGGTGATCATCAAGGTCGGCGGGGTGTGATCCCGCCCCGAACCCATGGGGCCGGGCCCACCGGTGAGAGTGATGCGGAGTCGACCGGTGTCGGTGCCCCACTGTTCGTTGACCGTTTCCACCGCGGTTAGTAGCGATGGCCGGTCGGGGAGCTGGAGGCCGAGTCCGGCCGCCGAAACGTCGAGACGATCCAGGTGTCTGGTGAGGGCAAATGGTCGACCTGACTCCAACTTGATCGTTTCGAAGACTCCGTCGCCCACGGTGATTGCGTGGTCAGACCACGGGATGCTCGCGGTGTCGGGATCGCATAGTTCTCCGTTGATCCAGACAACTGGACGCCTGTTGTTGTTCATCTTGACGATTCTTGCCGTTCTGTGATGGTCAGGTCGCGCAAAAGCGCGACCTGACCATCACAGAACGCCCGAAGGGGGGTTTCCGGGACGGATGCACCGGCAAATCTTCGGGGACCGTCGGTTGAGAGGAGCGTCAGGTTCCTGGGGATCTGCTCGCCACGGTCAGGAGGTTGGCGGCCTTCAACTCGGTCTCGGCCCACTCACCCTCGGGATCTGATCCGTAGGTGATTCCGCCGCCGGTGCCGAAGTGCAGATGACCGTCGTCAATCCAGAAGGTTCTTATCGCCACGTTCAGGTCCCCACGTTTGGCATCGGCGTCGACCCAGCCGATTGCCCCGCAGTAGATCCCGCGTTTCGTCGGCTCGAGACGGGCGATGGATTTCATGGCGGCGATCTTCGGAGCGCCGGTGACCGAGCCCGGCGGGAAGGTTGCTCCGATCACGTCGGCCCAGCCCATTTCGGGTCTCAACTGGCCTTCGACGGTGGACACCAAGTGGTACAGCCCGGGATGTGGTTCGGTGGCCAGCAGAGCTGAGACCCTGACGGATCCCCATTCACAGACCCGGCCCAAGTCGTTGCGCACGAGATCCACGATCATCACATTCTCCGCCCGGTCCTTGGGAAGGAAACCGTCCACCGTGGCCGCAGTTCCCTTGATGGGGGAGGACCACAGTCGATCACCCTCGCGGGCAAGGAAACGTTCGGGTGACGCACTTGCCACGGCCAACCCGGCACTCGGAATGCGCACTACCGCGGAGAATGGGGCGGGATTACCCACTGCGAGAGCCGCGCCCAGAGCAGCCACGTCGGACGACTCCGGGGGAGCCCGCTCGGGATCGATCGGCTCGGGATCGATCGGCTCGGTGTCATCTGCTCCGGTATCGACGACCCGTTCGGTATCAACCGGACCAGCGCCAGCCCGCCAGGTGTCAGCCGGCGCAGTCCGGGCCCGCTCGGTGTCGGTCCGCTTCGGTTCCTGCGGTGTCACCCCGGTCGCCACCCCCGGCGAATGCAGGGGGGCCGACAGTCGTCTCGTCAGGTTCACCTGGTACACCGAACCTGCGGCGATCTCCTTGCGGATCGTATCCACGCCGACTGTGAACTGGGAGTGACTCAGGGTGCTTTGCCAGTCGGCACGACTCGGTCCTCGCCACGCCGGCCCCGGCCACGGGGTTGCCGCCCTGATCGTGGCGAAGCGCGCACAAATCGGTGGTTCGTCGAAGGGAAGCACCACTGCCCAGAATCCATTCGAATCGAGCGCGCTCAGGTCGGAGGTCACATCCACCAAGTCCGTGCAGAGGTGTCCTCCCACCACCGCGAGTGGTTGGAGCTCCTGTGGAGCGCGGAATCGGGGCATCTCGGTCACCTGAGGAAATCCTAGGCGGGACCTCCCGGAGCGGTCACCGACTCTGCGAACGTGTGCTTCGCTGCTACCGTCGCCGGTGTGCCAAGGCGAGGAAAACTACGACGAACGTGGCCCCAGAGGTTGCTCATCGCGTTCAATTGCCTGCTTGTGCTGGCCGCTCTGGGAGCGGCTGCCGGCCTCAGTCTGGTGAAGGTGAAACTCGAGGAAGTGCGCACCGTTTCCATTGCTCCCGCGTCTTCGGTATCCGTGGAAGCCAGTGAACCCCGCAACATCCTCATTATCGGAACGGACTCCGGCGAGAACCTCGATGAGGGAGATCCGATCAACAACGATCGCGACGGAGTCAAACGTGCCGATGTGATCATGATTCTGCGGGTCGATCCCGCCGAGGGCACCGCGTCGGTGCTCTCCATCCCCAGGGACTCGCTCGTGGAGATCTCCCCAAGCGGCTACGAGGACCGCATCAACGCGGCCTTGAACGGTCTGGATGGTCCAAAGAATCTCACAGACACCATCGAGAACAATTTCGGCATCTCGATCGACAACTACGTGGAAGTGGATTTTGCTTCCTTCCAGGATCTGGTGGAGCAGCTTGACGGTGTTCCCACCTACTTCGCTGCCCCCGTGAGGGACAAGAAGTCTGGTCTGTTTATCTCCGAAGCCGGCTGTCATGTGCTCGACCCGACTCAAGCGCTCGCATACGCGCGATCCCGGTCGTTCCAATACCAGGATGGGGACCGTTGGCGCTATGACCAGACCGGTGACCTCGGGCGAATCAGTCGTCAGCAGGATTTCCTCAAAAGGGCCATCAGCCGTGCATCCGATCGGGGCCTCCGCAACCCCGGCACCGCTCTCGGGGTGGTCAACGCCGCCGTTGATGCTGTGGTTCTCGACGAAACACTGACCGTCGGCACAATTCTGGACCTGATGGAGGTGTTCCGCAGGTTCAATCCTGACGAACTCGGCACTGATCAGCTCCCCACAGTCTCGGCGCCGATCGACGGGGTGGCTTATCAGGAGATCGTGTGGGATGAAGCGATCCCGTTGCTTGAGCCATTCTGGGGAACCGATCTCGGAGAGGATCTGGAGAACTCCAGCATCATCGTGAATGTGGAAGGCCCCTCATCCGAAGATGAACTGCTTGGCCTGGTCGCCATCAATCTGGCCCAGAAGGATTTCGAGGCCGACACGTATTCGAGTCGGTACAAGCAGTCGGAAACGACCATCACTCATGGTCTTCATGGCTTTCAGGCTGCTTTGAGACTGGCCACCTACATCGATGGCCCGATTGAACTGGTGTACGACGAGGACATCGTTGGGCCACGAGTGGTCCTTGCCGTTGGTGAGGATTTCGTGGGCATCGTCGAGGAGCCGATCGCCGTGGACCAGTTGTCACCTGATGTGCTTGCTCCTCCCGAGTCGATGGTGCTCGAGATGGAGTCCCGAGCGACCACCACGGTTCCTGCCGAGGACGATTCAGGTGCCGAGCCGGACCAGGTCGAGGATTCCACCACTTCAGAACCTCCGGTTGACGAGGACCTCGCCTTCCTGGCCGAGTCCGAGCTGGATGGTGCTCCTCCCGGCATCGTTCCGACAGATCCCGATCAAGCCGCCCTCTGTCACTAGTACCCCAACCGAACTCTCCGGTGCGTTTGTCGCGCTCAACCGGGACGGATGCACCGGAAAATCGTCTCTTGACCGGTCGCGGCGGGGAAGTCGACGGGATGGAACCCCAAACCGGGGTAGGGCACCGTTAGTTGACGCGTGACTCGGCGAGTTCGCGGTTCGCGCGATACCAATCGATGGTGCGCTGCAGGCCTTCGCGGAAGTCCACTCGTGCCTCGAAGCCGAACTCGGCCTTTGCGACTCCGGGATCGACCCGTCGGCGGGGTTGACCGTCCGGTTTGGAGGAATCCCAGCGAACCTCGCCCGTGAACCCGACCAGCTCGGTGATGATCTCCACGAGGCTGCGGATCGGCATCTCTTCGTCAGTTCCCAGATTCACGGGCTCGCGGCCGTCGTAGTGCTCTGCAGCGAGCAGCACGCCCTCAGCAGCGTCATCGACATACAGGAACTCCCGGGTGGCCGAACCGGTTCCCCAAACGTCGATGTGCCCGGCGCCGGCCTCCTGGGCCTCGACACACTTCTTGATCAGCGCCGGAATCACATGGCTGACAGCGGTGTTGAACTTGTCGCCGGGGCCATACAGATTGGTCGGCATCAGGTAGATCGCCGACTGGCCGTGCTGATCACGGTTGGCCTGCATCTGGGTCAACTGAGCGAGCTTGGCGATTCCGTAAGGCGCATTGGTCTCTTCGGGATACCCCTGCCACAGCGACGTCTCCTGAAACGGGACCGGCGTGAACTTCGGGTATGAGCAGATCGTGCCCAGCATCACGGTCTTGTGGGTGCCGGCCTGCAGAGCCGAGTCCAGCACAAAGGTGCCCATGAGAAGGTTGTCGATGTAGAGGTCTGAGGGGCTTTCCCTGTTTGCACCGATTCCGCCGACCTTCGCCGCAAGGTGAATCACCAGGTCGGGGGAATGGGCCTTGAACATCTCCTGCGTCTGGGCACGGTCGCGCAGGTCGACCTCATCAGATGTCGGAGCCGTCACTTTGGCCGGTTGACGGGACTTCAAGCCGGCCAGAACAGAGGAACCGAGGAATCCGGCGCCGCCGGTTACCAATACATGTTTGTCAGTCCAGTACCCACTCATCGGAAAACACGGTATCGGAGCCGGTCAACGCGAATTCAACCACGGGAGGTCGAGCGGTGAATTCCACGGATTCCGCGGCGGTTGTGAATGCCGGGAGCGCGACTCCGGCCAGCCGACCTGCGGGGAGACATCTGGACTCTGAATGTCCGTGTGGGGCTCTGCCCCGTGCGAGACTTCGCGGTGATGTCGATCGAGCTCCCCGTTTGCGTGGGAATGACTTTCACCCAGTGCTGGCACCGCGTTCCGGGCGGTTCGGCCACCAGCATTCTGGATCTGGCATCCGCTCTTCAGGGACTGGGCGAGGTGGATGTGCAGGGAGTTGGGGCCGGTCCGGGTGAGTCCAAGCTCGATTTCAGGCCACCGGTTCCCACGCGGCGAATTCCATTACCCCCGTCCTTGCTCTACGAATCCTGGCGCCGCCTGCGTCGCCCCTCACTTCGAACCCTGTCGGAAGTGGACCTTTGGCACCTGAGTGTTCCGGTGCCACCACCGAAGCTGAACAAACCGTTGGTCGCCACGGTGCATGACCTGCTGCCCCTCACCCAACCCGGCTATTTCACCCGGCGCGGCGCCCAGTTGATGGGAGCCGGACTGGCCCGGATCCGATCCGAGGCCGCCGCGGTTGCCGTGCCATCAGAGGTCGTGGCTACCCAATGCATCGAACATGACTTCGAAGCCGACCGGCTGCATGTGGTTCCGTGGGGATTCAGGCCACTTGACGTGACTCCTGCCGATACCCGGCGAGTTCTGGCCGAGCATTCCATCAGCGGCGACTTCGTATTGTTCGTTGGCACGCTGGAACCCCGCAAGGGCCTCGACACCTTGCTTGCGGCGTTCAAGTTGATGGCGTGCCCGGCAACATTGGTGGTGGTCGGACCCCACGGTTGGGGCGATCAGCCCACGAGTGCAACCGGCCCGGCCACCGATCACGTTGGCGAGATCCGTTTCCTCGGATTCGTTCCGCGTGGCGATCTTCGGGTTCTTCAGAGTGCCGCCACCGTTTGTTGTGTGCCGTCGCGCGACGAAGGATTCGGTCTGCCGGCGCTGGAGGCAATGGGGCAGGGTTCGCCGCTGGTCACCACCGAGGGCACCGCAATGGCGGAAGTCGCGGGATCCGCCGCCAAAATCGTTCCCGTGGGAGATTCCGCTGCTCTGGCCACCGCGCTGGACGAGGTACTGGCAGATCAGGATTTGGCCGAATCGATGAGCGCGGCTGGTCGCCGGCGTGCCGCCGAGTTCACCTGGCGCAGATCAGCGCAACTCATGACCGACGTGTACAGGTCGGTCCTCGACCGTGGTTGATCTCGACGTTTTCGTGAACCTCACCTGGCTGGTGCCCGGCGAGGTCGGGGGTTCAGAGGAATCCACAACCGATGCTCTACGGGCGGTTCTGGCGAATCGGCCCGACATACAGCTGCGGCTCGCCGCCCTGGGACCCTTCGCCCGGGCGCATCCGGATCTGGTGGAAGCAGTACCCACGGAGATTCTGGACTTGAGCGGTGAGAGCAGGGTCAGGCGGATCTGGTCGGATCAGACATGGCTGGCCAACCGGGTGCGGGCGACCAGCCCGGACGTGGTCCATCACGCCGGCGGGGTGATCCCCCTCATCCATCCGGGCGTTGCCACGCTCACGGTTCACGACATTCAGCCGCTCGACATGCCGGCCAACTTCACCACCACCAAGCGTCTCTACATGCGTGCGATGCTTGGCCGGTCGGTCAAGGCAGCGCGAGTGATCTGCACACCGAGCGAGTTCACCCGTCGGCGGGTGATCGACCAGTTCTCGGTTCTTGCCGACAAGGTTCGGGTGGTGCCGTGGTGCGTTCGCTCGGTGGACAGTCGCGCGCTCGACGCCGTCGGCGATGTCGTGGAACGTGCCGCCGAAGATTCCACTCAAGATGCCACCGATGGTGCCGACGGGACTCCTCCGGCTGCATCGCTCCCCGGAGGAGTCAAGGCACCCTTCCTGCTCTACCCGGCGATCACTCATCCTCACAAGAATCACCTGCTGCTGATCGATGCATTCGTCCGGGTACTGGTGAACCATCCGGAACTCTCGTTGGTCCTTCCCGGCGGGGCGGGACTCGCCGAGGACGCCGTTCGGCAGAGACTGGCCCATGGCCGGGCGGCCGCCTCCATCATTCGACTTCCGAGGCTCCCCGCCGCCGAGATCGACCGTCTGTATTCAGCTTCGCTGGGAGTGGTGATCCCTTCCGCCTACGAGGGATTCGGCTTGCCGGCTCTGGAAGCGATGAAGCGCGGTGTTCCGGTGCTGATTTCGGATGCGGGGTCATTGCCCGAGGTCGCCGGAGGTCAGGCGATGCTCGATCCGGTGAAAGCAAACGATGTGACAGCGTGGGCTGCCGCGATGCAGGATTTTGTGGAGATGAGTGGGGAAGCACGGCAGACCCTGATTGCAGCCGGAACCCGAGCGGCAGCCAGATTTTCCCAGCAGTGCACTGCCGACGCCCTCGCCGGCGCGTGGCACAGTGCCAATGACGACAGCGTCAACAGCGACAGCGCCAACCAATACGCCAACAGAGACAACGATTCCGGCAATCCCTGATGAACCTCCTGATCCTCTGCCCCCATTACGCACCCGATGTGGCTCCCACCGGTGAGGTGATGACTGCAATCACCGAAGCGCTGGCTGATCGGGGTCACCGAATTCACATCGTCACCGCACTGCCCTGGTATCGACTCCACGAGGTGGAACCGGATTGGCAGGGCAGGCTTTGGCAGACCGAATCGACCCCGTGGGGCTGGATAACGCGCCTGCATCCATTCCCCACCGACAAGGCGAACATTGTCGCCAGAGCACTGGGATTCGCCGGCTTCACTGGCGCGGCAACCGTGGCGGCTGTCGGTTCACGTTTCAGCCCTGATGTAGTGATGGTGATGTCACCGCCTTTGCCGCTCGGGGTGTCGGGCTGGTTGGCGTCGTTGCTGCGCCGCGTGCCCTTCGTGTTCAACATCCAGGACGTGTTTCCCGATGTGGCCGTGGAGTTGGGTGCGATCTCGAACCCGCAGGTCATTGCGGTTGCCTCCTGGCTCGAGCGATTCCTCTACCGCCGATCCGATGCGGTCACGGTGCTGTCCGAGGACCTGCGGGACAATGTGGCCCGCAAGGTCGGGCGCAAGAATCCCGAGCGAGTGCGAGTGATTCCGAACTTCGTCGACACCGAACGAATCGTTCCCCGGTCATCGGCCACGTCCTACCAGCAGCAGTACGGCCTCGCCGGCAAAACCGTGGTGATGTACGCGGGCAACGTGGGGCTTTCCCAGTCGCTGGATCTCGTGGTGGCTGCGGCTCGCCACTTCAGGGACCGAGATGACGTCGCGTTCGTGGTCAACGGTGGCGGGTCGGCGTTGGACGACCTTGTTCGTTCGGCGAATGATGTTCCCAACCTCACCTTTGTGGAGATGCAACCGCGCGAACGCCTTCCGGAGGTCCTTGCCTCCGGCGACATCCACCTGATTCCCCTCAAGACCGGCTTGGCCCGCTCGAGTGTTCCCTCGAAGCTGTATTCGATTCTGGCTGCCGGTCGACCGGTGGTGGCGAGTGTGGACGAGGGGACTGAGGTTGCCAACACGGTTGAGCGTGCAGGCGCCGGAATTTCGGTGCCACCCGACGATGAACCTGCCTTCATCGAAGCGATCGGGGATCTTCTGGACGACCCGGCTTCGCGGGCCGCCAAGGGTTCCTCGGCGCGGTGTTTCGTGGAGGAATGGGTGTCGCCCGCAGCGGTGGCCGAGTCCTACGAAACGCTGTTCGAGGAGGTCCGGGCCAGAAGGCACCGCATTGGAGTGGCAGACCCCGGCGATGTCTGACCAAGTTGTGGTGTCGCAGTCCGGTGGAGTGTTCCGTCCGCAGCCGGGACAAGTTGCCCAGGGGCCCTCTCGTCTACAGGTCAGAGGCCTTGAGGCGCTACCGTTGTCCAGCTATGGGCAAGGCATCCTCCGCAAAAAAGATCAAGCGTGTACAGCAGGCCGGAGCCACCCGTGCGCCCGGTCAGCGGCGTCAGATCGCTTATCCGGCCCTGATCGTTGTGATTCTGCTCCTTGGATTGGTCGGAACTGCATTGGCGGTGAACCATCGGCGATCCACAGAGGCCGTTGCGCCGACTGTGGATGACCGCTGGTTCGAGGCTTATGGGACCTATGTGTGCGGTGAGTTCCTCCCCAATCAGTCGCCCGTCGTTGACGGCGCACCAATCACGCTCTATTCCGACGGTCTGATCAACGTTGCGCCCGAAGATGATTCGAGCTCCGGCGACAACGCCACGTTCGAGCTCTTCCTGGAATCCATGGGGATTGCCGTGGGTGCCGAAGCCTTCACTCTCTCCGACGGCACGACCTACACCAACGGCGACGACTGCAACGGTGAAGAGGGCCGCGTCGCACTGTACGTGTGGCCGCCACAGTCGGGTGAGAACACCGATCCACGAATAATCACATCTGCGATTCCAACCACGAGGTTCACCGACGACGGCCAGTCGTATGTGCTGGTGTTCAACCCGCGGGATTCCGAGGTTCCGTTGCCGCCGTCCGCTGCCAACCTGGACGACCCCAGTACTGATCCCGCTGCCGTGGTGCCGTCATCGGCCCCCGCTGAGGACTCCTCCGGCTCCGAGACGACTACCACCGCTGGAAACTGAAGATGCGCGCGGTCATCCTGGTCGGCGGGTTCGGCACCCGCCTCCGGCCCCTCACCCTCGACACGCCCAAACAGATGCTGCCGATGGTCGGCGTGACGATGCTGGAGCGTGTCGTTGCCAAGCTGGCATCACACGGCGTGGACGACGTGGTCCTTTCGCTTGGGTACCGGCCGGACGTGTTTTCCAAGGCGTTTCCCGACGGCACCTGTGCCGGCGTTCCGATTCACTACGCAGTGGAACCCGAGCCACTTGACACTGCGGGAGCGATCGGGTTCGCCGCCAACGATGCCGGCATCAAGGACACCTTCATCGCCGTGAACGGTGATGTGTTGACTGATCTCGACGTGACGGCCCAGTGGGCGCAACACCATGCAACCGGCGCAGAAGGCACGATCGCGCTGACTCCAGTGGATGACCCTTCGAGATTCGGGGTTGTCCCACTCGATGTCGACGGCAGAGTCGAGGCTTTCATCGAAAAACCTGAGCCGGGAACTGCGCCGACCAACTGGATCAACGCTGGAACCTACGTGCTGGAGCACTCCGTGCTTGACCGAATCGAACCGGGTCGCAAGGTTTCCATCGAGCGCGAGATCTTTCCGGTGATGGCGTCCGAAAAGACCCTCTACGGCTTTCACTCTGATGCCTACTGGATCGACGCCGGAACACCAGAGGCCTATCTGCAGGCCCAACTGGATCTGATCGACGGAAACCGCGGACCAGCCGAGGTGGCAGTTCATCCCACAGCCGAAGTGGATCCGACAGCGGTTGTGGAACGTTCGGTGATTGGATCCGGGGCGGTGGTGGGAGCAAATTGCCGGATCACCAACTCGATCGTGATGGCCCACGCAGTACTCCAGCCGGGATGTGTCATCAAGGACTCGATCGTGGGTTGTTCGGCCTCAGTGGGTGAGGAATCGAACTTGACGGACCTTTCCGTGGTCGGGCATTCCGCTGAAGTGCCCCGGGGTACGAAGCTCGAAGGTTCGCGGCTCCCGTCACCGCAGACCTGGCCGTCGAATGACCAGGCCGGGTGACCAGAGCCGAAGATCCCCGCGGGTGAGTACCTGTACGCGACGATCGGACAGCATGGCGAATTGAGCATGGCGAATTGAGACAGCCACAACAGATGTGACGATCGCATGATCGTTGCCAAAGGGGGGCGGCCTTCGCAGGTACAGGTTGCCCAACGGATTGCAGACAGGAGACAGACAGTGCACGTACTCGTCACCGGCGGTGCCGGATTCATCGGTTCCAACCTTGTGGACCGTCTTCTTGCCGAAGGTCACTCGGTGGACGCCATCGACAACCTTTCCGGCGGCAAGCTCGCCAATCTCTCTGATGCCCGCTCTGCGGGCGGTGAGTTCAGCTTTCACCAGATCGACATCTGCGACCCATCAGTGGTGGAACTCATTGAGCGCCGCATTCCCGAAGTGGTCTTTCACCTCGCAGCCCAGATCGACGTCCGGCTCTCCGTGACCGACCCCGCAGCCGATGCTCGCATCAACGTGATGGGCATGCTGAACGTGCTCGAAGGTGCTCGTCTGGGGGGTGCCCGCAAGATCTGTTTCGCCTCCTCGGGGGGCACGATCTACGGCACTGTTGATCCCGAGGATCTGCCGGTGACCGAGGCACATCCACAGAAGCCGGTTTCGCCTTACGGAGTGACCAAGAAGGTGGGCACCGACTACCTCAACGCGTACCGCGAACTGCATCAGATCGAGTACACGTCCCTGGCCTTGGCCAATGTCTACGGCCCGCGTCAGGATCCGCACGGAGAAGCGGGTGTGGTGGCGATCTTCGCCGGCCGCTTGCTGTCCGGCGAAGAGTGCACAATTTTTGGTGATGGCCGCCAGACCCGTGACTATGTGTTCGTCGATGACGTGGTGGATGCGTTTGTGCGGGCGGCCGACAAGGGCAGCGGCCTGCTGTGCAATATCGGCACCGGCATCGAGACGAGCGTCAATGGCCTCTATGAGGCGATGGCGGCAAGTGCCGGCGTGGATACTCCCGCGGTGCATGCTCCCGCCAGGCACGGCGAACTGGAGCGCTCCGCTCTGGATGCCGGGCGAGCCAGGATGCACCTCGGCTGGGAACCCTTCACTGACCTGCAGACCGGAACGGCTGCGGTACTTGACTGGTTTGCCGACCGCAACGCCTGATTCGGCACTTGAAACAGCAGGTTCACCGAACGCAACGCATTCACCGAACACAACACGTTCACCACCACGCTGACCAACCACAGCACTTGGCTTGGCGGATGCGGGCACCGGTCGGCTGGCGCCGGCGAACTGTCAGATGGAGCGGCGAACTGTCAGCTGGCGGCTGAGATCATTCGGTCAGAGACTGACCAGAGGAGTTTCGAGTCGCCATGTTTGCGGGTCCACGAGTAGGTCTTCTTCTGCTCGGAGTTGACCCAGTATGCGCCGCTGATCTCGGCTGCTTCGGGAGACGATGCCAGATGGATCGTGGTCGCGGCGCCCTGAGCGGGGGTCTTCAGCGCCCGCGACCTCACCGAGTCCAGTTTGAGGTTCATCATCGCTCCGGTGGCGCCGCCGGTGTCACCCTCCTTGCCGAATTGTGTGTCGACGACGCCAGGGTGAAGCGAGCTAGCCACGATTCCGGTTCCCTCGAGGCGATTCGCAAGTTCTTCTGCGTGAAGGATGCCGGCAAGTTTCGACTCGCCGTAGACCCGCCATGGTCCGAATGTGCCATTGCGGTCGAGGTCGCCATAGCGGATACCTCCGATAGCGGCACCGTGGACGATGGAGGCCACGTTCACGATGCGGGCGTGATCAGCGGCGCGTAACTGCGGGAGAAGGAGTTTCGTGAGCAGAAACGGTCCGAGGTAATTCGTTCCGAACATTGCTTCGAAACCCTCGGCCGTCTCCTCCCGTTCGTCCAGGACGATCCCGGCGTTGTTGATGAGAACGTCGATGTGGTCGAGATACGAAAGGGCGTCGGCAAACGACCGCACGGAGATCAAACTGGCCAGGTCGAGCCTGTGGTTGACAACATTTTCGTTGCCGGAGCGACGCCGTATTTGCGCAACGGCGGCAGCAGCCTTTTCAGTGTTGCGGCAACCAAGGATCAGATTCGCTCCGGAGCCGGCCAGAGACACGGCGGTTTCGAGCCCGATGCCCGAATTCGCGCCCGTGATGACCACTGTTTTGTCGTCCATTGGATGCACCGTCATCGGCGAGAACGGTACTGCGGAGATTCGGCGAGCGCACACGCCGTGCTCGCCGGAGGCCCGAACTTCGTGGGAATGAGCCTCATCGGACGTGCTTCATCGAAAGAGATCCTCCGAGGGATGGCGGATCAAATCCGGGACAACGCCCGAACGTTCCCCGGACTCGAGGAACACTGCCGGATCCACACCCGTGACCACCGCCACGGGGATACCCGCGGACTTCCCCATCACGAGGTCGGCAGCTGCGGCTATCTCGTCTACCACGGCAACCTCCGTCACTTGGAGTTCGCGACCAAAGGTGTCGGTGGTTCCTCGCAGGTCCCGAATCACCCTGATGCCCGCAGATCCGATGGCCACGTCGGTGACGCCGCGTCGCCAGGGCCTGCCGAATGTGTCGGAGATGATCACGCCAACGGTCACACCGGTGATTCCTCGCAGTCCGTCGCGGATGCGCCGGGCCGAACGATCGGAGTCTTCCGGAAGCAGGGCGGCCTTGCCGCGCTCCACGTTGGACAGGTCGATCCCGGCGTTCGCACAAATGTATCCGTGTTTGGTCTCCGAGATCACCAGGTCTCCGCGGCGCCGCAGAATCCGGACCGACTCCCGTTCAACTGTTGATTTGTGGCTGAGCGGGTCATCCGGATCCACATCCACCATTGCGCCTTCGGCTTTGGAGACCACCTTCTGGGTGACCACCAGGATGTCGCGGTCCTGAACTTCGGTGGCTTCGGATATCAGGCGGGCCAGATCCGCTCCCCGGTCGATCTCGCCGATTCCCTCCACGCCGCGGATTCTCAGGTGACTCATGGGTTCGATCCCGAGCGTATGGGTCGCGGTGCAATCATGTCGCCAGTGCAGTCATCCGGCCGCTGTGTCCAGGGTGGTTCGGGCCAGGTCAGCGGAGATGGCGGCGGAGCGCATGATTGTGTCGGTGATCACACAGTTCATGCCTGCGGCTCGAACATCGGGGGCCAGAGCCTCGTCTTCTATGTCGATCACCAATGAGGCCGCCACCTCCTCGTAGAGTCGGGCGATCCCCACCACAGAAGGCTCGTGGCCGAGATCACGCAGGAGTCGGTCGGCCGGACCCTTGAGCGCGGCACCCCCCACGATGGGAGAGATCGCAGCCACGTTGTTTCGGCGGGCCACCATGGCGTTGCGGATCCCGGGAATGGCCAGAATCGGGTCTATGGAAACGATCGGGTTGCTCGGAGCGATGAGCACCACCTCGGCACCCGCGATCGCCTCGAGAACTCCCGGAGCGGGTACGGCGGTATCAAGGCCATCGATCGTCACCGAAGCAACTTCCACGTCGTAGCGCTCGCGCACGAAGTAATCCTGAAACGCGAGCTCCCGACCATCGGTGGTGTGCACCTTGGTCCGGATCTCGGAATTCGAGGCTGGCAACAAGGTTGCAGCGATGCCCCAAGCCTTCGTGATCTCAGTCGATACCTGGCTGAGACTCCTGCCCGCCGCGAGTCGGGAGGTTCGATAGAGGTGTGTCCCGAGGTCGCGGTCGCCGAGGTTGAACCAACCGGCGGCATCACCGTTGGTCACGTCATTGGATTCCGCGTATCGCCGCAGGTGTTCCATGGCGAGCCAAGTTTCGCCTCGGAGGCCCCAACCGCGCTCGGTGTCGTTGGCGCCGGCCAAGGTGTATGTGCATGAGTCGAGATCCGGACTGATGCGAAGGCCGTGAATGGTGGTGTCGTCGGCCACGTTGACGATGGCCGTGACTTCTTGCGGGTCGACGACTTCGAGGAGACCGATGAGGAACTTCGCTGCCCCGACTCCTCCCGCCAGAACGGTGATCATCACTTGGGCCTCAGCCGATGGCCCTGAGTTTTCCGGAAAGGAGCTCGATGTCGGCGTCAACCATCATGGTGACCAGATCCTGGAATCCAACCTCTGGTTTCCAGCCAAGCGTCTTGTGTGCTTTGTCAGCGTCACCGACCAGCAATTCCACTTCCGCTGGGCGGAAGAACTGTTCGTCGATCACCACGAAGTCCTCGTAGTTCAGTCCGACATGACCGAAGGCCACCTCGCAGAACTCTCGAACTGAGTGGGTGTCGCCAGTGGAGATGACGAAGTCGTCCGGCTCATCCTGTTGGAGCATCAGGTACATCGCCCGCACGTAGTCGCCGGCGAAGCCCCAGTCACGCTTGGCTTCCAGATTCCCGAGCCGCAGTTCGTCGGCTTGGCCCAGCTTGATCTTTGCCACGGTGTTGGTGATCTTGCGGGTCACGAACTCAAGTCCGCGACGTGGTGACTCGTGGTTGAACAGGATTCCGCTGGAGGCGTGCAGGTCGTAGCTTTCGCGGTAGTTCAGCGTTATCCAGTGGCCGTATACCTTTGCCACGCCATAGGGGGAGCGGGGATAGAAGGGAGTGGATTCCTTCTGGGGCACCTCCATGACCTTGCCGAACATCTCCGAGCTGGACGCTTGGTAGAAGCGGATGTCGGGGTCGATGATGCGGATGGCGTCGAGGATTCGGGTGACGCCAAGTGCGGTCACATCGCCGGTGAGCACCGGCTGGCCGAAGCTGGTCTGCACGAAACTCTGAGCGGCGAGGTTGTAGACCTCGGCCGGCCTGTGGGTACGGAGGAGGTCGATCAGGCTCGCCTGATCCAGAAGGTCGCCGTGGACAGTGGCAATGCGATCCTGAAGATGTGCGATCCGCTCGAAGGTCACGGTGGACGAGCGGCGGACCATTCCGACCACTTCGTATCCCTCATCGAGGAGCAATTCCGCCAGATAGGAGCCGTCCTGGCCGGTGATTCCTGTGATGAGTGCGCGCTTCTGCATGTTTCAATTCTAGAATTGGTCGCGGGGGATGTCTGTCAACCCAGTTGACATCACCCGGATTTCTCGTTTCTCATGCCAAAAGCCCAACCATTCCCATCCAACCTTGGTCAACGAATTGCCTCGTTGCGCACCGAGCGCGGGCTGACCCAGACCGACCTGGCCGAGAGGGTTGCGATTTCAAGGGTTGCGCTTTCCAACATCGAGTCAACTCGAAGCGTTCCGGGCGAGCGCACGATCGTGTTGCTGGCCGGCATATTCCACATGGAGCCTCACGACCTGGTCGCCGACACCGACTATCCGGCGGCGAAAGCCGAACGGCTCCCGGCGGTGGCGAATCGTCACAGCGAGGTGGATCTGCAACTGGCCCTGCTCGAGAGGGATCTCCTTTGGCTGGAAGGAGCCCCCAGAGCCGTTGCCGCCCGGGTGCGCAGCGAGTGGCAGGGAAATCTCATCGGCCTTCGCCGCGCCTCGGTGGATCGCGCCGAGTCAGACCGACTCGCCGCGGCTCTCGAACGGCTGGGTTGAAAACGACTCGTTTCCCCGGCCATTCGGGTTCTTCGGGTTTCAGTCGGACTTGACCCGGGCGCGCATGTCGTTGAGCAGGTCTTCGAGGGTTTGTGAAAGCGGAATTCCGGGCTCCCATCCCGTGTGGGTCCTCAGCTTCGAAGAATCCCCGAGCAGAACTGGAATGTCCACGGGGCGCACGAGGTCGGGATCGGGGGCAAGAACCTGATCGGTGCTGGCCATCTCCAGGAGGCGATTGGCGAGTTCTTCGATGGCGATGGCCTCGCCGGAGCAGACGTTGTAGACCTCGCCGGCCTCTCCGCCTTCCATCAGGAAACGGTACGCCCGTACAACGTCGCGGACGTCGGTGAAATCGCGGCGAGGGCTGAGATTGCCCACCTTGAGCACACCGTCTCCGGTGACCTCGTTGCGAGCGATGCGTTCTGCCAGTGCTGGAGCCACAAATCGCGTGCTCTGGCCCGGCCCGAGGTGATTGAAGGGTCGGGTGCGAACCACCGACTGACCGAATCCGAGGTGAGCCTGTTGGGCGACCGTGTCCGCGGAGACTTTGGAGGCCGCATAGGGGCTGACCGGACTGAGCGGGCTGTCCTCGGTCAGGGGAAGGTCCTCGGGCTGGACCTTGCCATACACATCGGCTGAGCCGACGGTGAGAATCCGCTCGACGCCTGCCTGACGGGCCGCCCAGAGCACGTTGAGCGTGCCCTCGGCATTGGCGCGGAAGGTTGCCTGCGGAGTTTGCCATGAACCGCCTACATCCGAGGCGCCGGCAAGGTGATAGATGACCTCGGGTTTCACTGCCTTGAATCGCTCGATGAGAGCGGGCGCGTCGAGGATGTCGAGGCCGTCGGTCGAGCGATCGGTGGGAATGGGATCGTCTCCCGATTCGATCAGGTGTTGCAGCAGGTGGTGGCCGACGAAGCCGCCCGCCCCTGTGATCATGGCCTTCATGGTGACTCCCGCGTCGTGGCATGCATCTGGTATGAACTCTATTGGGATTCACCCACCCCGCTGTGAATTGGATCACGACTGCGCCACAGGTGGTGTTCACAAGGATCGAAGTCCCGGGGCCGGGCGCGGTACGATCTAGCAGCCGAGGGATCACCAAGTTCGGGTGGTCCGGAGTCCTCAGCGGGGAAACGCTGGCGCAGCGATCAGAAGGAGTCGGAGATTTCCTCCCAAGACCCGCCGGGTTTGAACGACATGCCTGACAGCGCTTCTGTTGCTGGCGCGCCCGTCGGCGAGTCAGCGGCGCCCGAGCCGCCCTCGGTTGAACCGACCTCGGGGCACGTGGCAAGTCCCGCTGAGGCACCCACCTCCGGTGTGGGTGCTCCGCCCGTGGTTGCGGTCATGGTCACGCGGGACCCGGGGGACTGGTTCGAAGAATCCTTGACGAGTCTGATCAGACAGGACTACGAACAACTCTCGGTTCTCGTGGTGGACAACGGCAGCCTTGATGACCCCACGGAACGGATTGCCGACGTTGCGCCCGGGGCCTTTGTGAAACGACTGAAGACCGACGACGGGTTTTCCGAGGCCGCGAATGAGGCGCTCAGGTCAATCGAAGGTGCGCCGTTCCTTCTTTTCTGCCATGACGACGTGCGCCTTGCACCGGACACCGTCACGAATCTGGTCGCAGAGGCCTTTCGGGCCAACGCGGGCGTGGTTGGACCGAAGCTCGTGGATTGGGACAATCCAGCTGTCCTGAGATCGGTCGGAATAGGTGTCGATGCCTATGGGGCTGCCACCCAGTTGGTCGACCCGGGAGAGCTGGATCAGGCTCAGCACGACTCTGAGCGCCAGGTTTTTGCCGTCTCCGACGCCTGCATGCTCGTGCGTGCTGACCTGTTCGCCGACATCGGTGGGTTCGAAACCCGGATTCCCTACTTCGGAGAAGACGTGGACCTGTGTTGGCGGGCCCACGATGCCGGTGCGGCTGTGCAATTCTGCCCGCGTGCGGTGGTTGCCCATCGCGGGAAGTTCGAGCAGCGACGCCCCACCGACGTCAAAGACCGACTGGTCCTGCGCCATGAGACCCGCTCCGTGCTGGTCAACTACCAGTTCAGAACACTGCTCCGGGTGGCTCCGATGGGATTCGTTCTCTCGATCGGCGAATGGCTCGCGGTGATGGTTCTCGGGCGGTTCCGCGCCGCGGCGGACGTGATGGTCACTTGGGCCTGGGTGATCCTGCATGCGCCACAACTGATCGGATCACACCGTGCGGTGGCTCGGGAGCGAAGGGTTCCGGACTCCACCTACAAACCACTGATCCGGCGCGGAAGCCAGAGAATGCGCGATCTGACGCGCCGCTCCGATGGTGAGAACCGGATGTTCGCGGCGACTCGCGCCGGACGAGACCGTCTGAAACTTTTCTCCGGCGAAACACCGCCCCGCATGGCCCTCGTGGTTGGTATCGGCGCGGTCCTGGTGATGCTTCTCGGAGCGCGCGGCCTGATCTTCGGGGCATTGCCTTCGATGCGCGAGTTCATCTCTGCCGGTGATTCGGCCGGCGACTGGCTCTCTGAGTGGTGGAACGGTTGGCGCCGCCCGGGTCTGGGTGAGGCTGCGATCCCGCCCGGGATCGTACCCACGATGGGTTGGCTGGGCACGCTGTTCCTGGGTGCGGTTGGGGCGGCCCGCCGGCTTCTCATCTTGTTGCCACTGCTGCTTGGCCCAGTGGGCGCTTGGCGTCTCTTCCGTCACACACCCTCAGTGCGCTCACGTGCGGTTGCGCTTGCGGTATACGGGCTGTCACCCATCGCTCTCAATGCCATGGGCGAAGCTCGCCTGCAGGCACTGGTGGCCTACGCGGCCGCTCCCTGGGTGTTGCGTCGTGTCGCTTCGGCGGCCGGTGTCCGCCCGGTCGCCGAAGCTGACGACACCCGTGCCCGCCCCAGTTCCCGACTTGCCGGCACGGCGTTGATGCTTGCCTTGGTGTTTGCGATCTCACCGATCGGCGCCGTGATCGTGACTTTGGCGTGCATCGCGGTGCTCCTGGGGCCGACCCTCAACGGTCAGGCGCGGGAGGGCGCCAGGGCAATTCGCAACCTTCTGGTGGCGCTGCTGCTCGCCGCAGTTGTGGCATTTCCGTGGATCTACGAGGGAATCCGCTCCGGAGATGTCGCCACATTCACAGGCATCTGGAAAACAGGACGGTCCCTGCCGTCGGCGGCTGAAATGCTCACCGGTTCCATCGGAGCGACCAACATGGGCGTTCTCGGATGGGGTTTGGTGTTTGCAGCTGCCGTCTCACTGTTCACAGGCCGGAAATGGCGCCTCGGCTGGGCGCTGGGTGGCTGGATTGCAATTCTCGCGTCGCTGCTCGGGGCCATTCTGGCCTCGCGTGTGGGATGGGCCGGAGGTGCCGGGGTTGCACTGTTCCTGGTTCCCCTGACGCTCGGCTTGGCCGTTTCCGCCGCAATGGGTCCGGCCGCATTCGAACATGATGTGGTGGAGAGTGACTTCGGCTACCAACAGCTGTTGAGCTTCCTCGGCATCGCTGCCCTGTTCGTCGGGTTCATACCCTTGCTGGGTGCATCCACCAGCGGTCGATGGTATCTGCCCGAAGGCGACTTCGATCGTGCCCTGTCGATTGTGGATGAGAGCGCGGATCAGCGTGCTCTGTGGATCGGCGACTCGGACGTCTTGCCGGTTTCCGGCTGGGAACTGGATGAGGCTCCGGGAGTGAACTTCGGCCTCAGTCACGGTCTGTCGCCGGAAATGACGCAGCGTTATCGACTCGATGGCGGCTCGGGAATCGAAGCTCTCCAGTCGTATCTCACCGCAGCGCTCGAGGGCCGCACAAGCGGACTCGGGCAGCTCCTGTCTCCCATGGCAGTGCGGTATGTCGTGGTGGTTGATCGCCCTGCTCCAGGTCCCTTTGCCCAGCATGAATCGCGCGCTGCGGATCAAATCGCCTCGGCACTGGAGGAGCAATTGGACCTGAGGCTCATTCCAACCGGTGTGGGTGTGAGCCTCTATGAGGTCAACGGGCCCTGGCCCACAACCACCGACGTGACCGATCTGGCTCTACCAGTTGAAGGCTCACCGCAGTTACAGGATCAGCTCGCAAGCCAGTTGACAGAACCTCAGGGTGTGTTCCCGCCCGGATTCGCCACCTCGTACTCCACGAGTGTTGATGCCGGTCGCGACATCGCCCAATCGGTAACCGGGGATCCCGGCTGGAAAATGACGGTCGATGGTGCCGAAACCGAGCGGGTCGAATTGTTTGGTTGGGGTCAACGCTTCAACAGCGCCGAAGGTGGCGATGCGGTACTGAAATGGTCCCCTCCGATCACGTTTCGCGCCATACAGGCGCTGCAGATCCTTCTCCTGGTGTTGTTGACCTACCTTGCTTTCCGTCGAGGCACCATGCCCAGCGTGCGAAAGCGTCGGATCGTTTCCGAGGCAGCCCCTGTGGTGGTGGTCGACGACCCGGGGCGCGATCTCGAGGACTGGGCCCTGCATGCGAGTCCTGCGAGTGCCGGTGCTCCCGACACGAATGACGAACCGGTGGCAGTCGTGTACCCCGATGTTGTCGAGATCGTCAGCACCGAAGATACCGAAGGCGGGGATTCGTGAAAACCACGAGGGCGGTCACCGCGTTGGTGGTTCTGGCCCTTGCCGCGCTCATGGTTGCCTGGTGGCCCGGTCGCGAAGAGGCGGAGCCAGTCGAGGTTCCCCGGCCTCCCGGCCCCGCAGTCATCGGTGACACCTCAGGCACCGGCGGCACCTGGTTCTGTGCGGCAAGGGACATCGGCGTTGAAGGGTTTGGCCACGCCGTGTCGATCACCTCCGCTTCCGATGAACCTGTCACTGTGTCGCTGACTGCGTTCAGCGACGAACCGTCGAAGGTGCTGGAACCAGTCGATGTGCCCGCAGGTGGCACCGTGTCGGTGAACGTAGGCGACGTCGCCGGGTCAGCCGCCCATTCGATGATGATCGAGTCTCCAGACGGGCCAATAGCGGCGGAACATCGATTCACATCCTCAATTGGTTCGGATCAGGTGGCGTGTTCGCCATTCTCGGCCTCGGAATGGTACTTCCCGGCCGTGGCCACAACCAGAGACTCCAAAGCCCTGATTTCGGTGTTCAATCCCTTCCCCGCGGATGCCGCGGTGGACATAGAGATCGCCCTGGAGACCGGTGTGAGAATCCCCCGCGACCTCTCTGGTGTGGTGGTTCCCTCGGGTACTACCCGAGTGGTGGACATCGGCGCTGTGGTGCAACGTCGAGACCAGTTTGCGGCCACAGTTGTTACGCGATCGGGAACGGTGGTGGCGGAACTGGGCCAGAGTTTCGATGGATCCAACACCGACTTCTTCACCAAGGGTGTCCGCGTGATGGCCGGTTCGAGGATTGCGGCGTCGCGCTGGTCCTTCGCCGCCGGCATGGTGGATCCATCGACCCGGGAGAAGATCGTCGTGTACAACCCCGAGGAGGATGCCGCCGAGGTTGTGGTCCAGGTGTTGCCATACGGTGGGCTCGAGGCCCTTCCGGAGCCATTCCTGCTGGAGGTTCCCGGTCTGCGTTTCTCGTTCGTGGATCTGGAGGCCGAAACCCGGATTCCCGGTGCGAACTCTCACGCAATCGAGGTGGAGTCCTCCGGGGGCGTCCCGATCGTGGCCGCACGTACTGAATCCGCCACTGCTGACTCACCGGACTCCACCGCTTTGTTGCGTCCCGGCATCAAGAGCGGCACCACGGGCAGTCCCGGATCGGCAACTGCAACACCCAAGTGGATCGCCAGCGGTCTGGCCGAAGCTGACAATCGAAGCTCAGCGGTGTTCATCCACAACCCATCCGACGGAATCGCCCAGGTCGAGATCAGTGTCGCCGGAACTCCTGACAGCACGCAGCAAGTGGAGATTCCTGCCAACGACAGCATTGTGTTGGGACCCGAGGAACTGGGTGCAACCGGTACATTCTCCGTGGTTGTGGACGCCTCGACCGATGTGGTGGTCGACCGCCTGATCGTGTTCGGCGACGGGTCCGACTTCTCACTTCAGCCCGCGATTCCCTGGGTGAATGATCTCGCGGACCTGATTATCGCGGGTGACTGACCCGTGAGCACGGTGGCGATCGTGATCGTACTGGTGGCGGCCGCCATCGGCCTCTCCGCGGTGCTGTCGCGTCGCCGCACGCAGATACCCGTCTCCAGTGGGGCACATCAAGCGCCGGTGCAGTTGAACCGTGACGACTTCGAAGGAGCCGACCGCGAATGGTTGGTGGCGATCTTCACCTCGGCAACCTGCAATTCGTGCGCCGAAACCGTTGCTCGTGCCTCGATCCTGGCCGGCGACGCCGTTGCCGTGGTCGAGATCGAGGTCACAGCGCAGCCGAAGCTTCACACTCGCTACGAAATCGACGCGGTCCCGATTGTGGTGATCGCCAACAGTGGTGGGGTGGTTGAGAAGTCATTCATCGGGCCGGTGTCGGCCACTCATCTGTGGGGTGCAGTGGCCGAACTTCGCGAGCCCGGATCAGTTCCGGCCGATTGCTCCGACGTTGCGGGATCAGTCGATGCCGATTCGGATCCCGCAGCCGTTGACGGTGCAAACGTCGGCGGCGCCGAGTCGGGTAACCCTTCTCGGGACTGACGCGACTTCGACCCGACTCAGCCCGGCGCGAACCGGAGTGAGCCTGAGTAAGTCCGGCCCTGAGACACTCGTGTGTGCGAGTGTCCGGATCGTCAGGGTTTGATGTCGCCGCTGCGCAGTGTGCGCGGCTGGGGCTGAAGGTGTGGTGGCAGCGGTGGCGGTGTGTCGGCGGCAGCCGGCGCGGAAGCCCCGGTGCCGACTGCCGGAGGGGCTGCGGGAGTTGACGGCGTGGACGACGATGTTGGAACGTCGGGTTCGGTTCCCTTTGCCACCCGTATCAACCGGTTCACTTCGGAGCCGCTCACTGTTTCCTCGTCCAGCAGCTTCTTGGCGATCAGCTCGAGTGCTGCCCGGTTGTCGCCGAGCAGCGTGCGGCAGCGTTCTTCGCCTTCGCGCAGCAGACGTTCGACTTCGTCATCTATGAGGGTGGTTGTTTCTTCGGAGTATTCGCGATGCGAGGTGAGCTCGTCACCGAGGAACACAGGGCCTGAGCCGCCCCATGCCCGAGGGCCGATGCGGTCGCTCATGCCGAATTCGGTGACCATCTTGCGGGCCCGGTCTGTGGACACCTGGAGATCGTTGGCGGCGCCCGTCGAGCGGTGACCGAACACGAGGTCCTCCGCCACCCGGCCACCCATGGCCACGGTGATCGACTCCTCCAGATACACCTGACTGTAGGAGTGCTTCTCTTCCTCGGGTAGTTGCTGGGTGGCTCCCAGAGCCATTCCCCGCGGAAGGATCGTGACTTTGTGGACCGGATCTGCGGTGGGCAGCAGGGCAGCACACAGTGCGTGACCAGCCTCGTGGTAGGCGGTCATCTCCTTCTCTTCGCCTTTGAGCACCAATGAGTCGCGTTGCTGTCCCATGAGGACACGGTCGCGGGCATCCTCGAAGTCACGGGCCTCGATCACCTTCGAGCCGCGCCGAACTGCGGTGAGGGCCGACTCATTGACCAGATTCGCCAGGTCGGCGCCGGCCATGCCTGGAGTTCCACGGGCAACAACTGCCAAGTCGACGTCCTGGGAAAGCTTCTTGTGCTGGATGTGCACGGCGAGGATGGCCTTGCGGTCCTCCAGTTCGGGCAGTGGAACCACAACCTGGCGGTCGAACCGGCCGGGGCGGAGCAGCGCCGGATCCAGGATGTCGGGCCGGTTGGTGGCCGCCATCATCACGATGCCTTCTGTGTTCTCGAAGCCGTCCATCTCGGAGAGCATCTGGTTGAGGGTCTGCTCACGCTCGTCGTGGCCACCGCCCAGTCCAGCGCCACGTTTGCGGCCGATGGAGTCGATCTCATCCACGAAGATGATGGCCCGACCGTGTTTGCGGGCAGACTCGAACAGGTCTCGAACTCGACTGGCGCCAACACCGACGAACATTTCCATGAAGTCGGAGCCCGACACGGAAAGGAACGGAACACCGGCCTCGCCCGCCACGGCGCGGGCAATGAGTGTCTTGCCCGTTCCCGGTGGGCCCACCAGCAACACACCTTTGGGGATGCGGGCACCGATCTCCAGAAAGCGCTCTGGTTCCTTCAGGAACTCCACGACCTCCATGATCTCGGTCTTCACGCCCGCATAACCGGCCACGTCGGTGAAGAGAGTGTCGGGTCGTTCGGTGTCGTAGGTCTTGGCCTTGGATCGCCCGATCGACATGATGCCGCCCATCTGGCCCTGTGCCCGACGTTGCATCCACACGAAGAATCCGATGATTAGCAGGAACGGCAGAAGCAACGGGATCATTGAGGTGAAGAAGTTGGGTTGTGGTGTCTCGAAAGTGACTTCCACGCCCTTGTCCTTCATCAGGGTCTGAAGCTCCGGTGGTGGTTCCACAGGTCCTGTGGTGGCGAACTCCTCGTCGCTTGTTGTCGTGCCGGTGATCTTCTGGTTGGTGTTGTCCCAGATGACGCTCTTGACGTTTCCGTCTTCGACCTCGGAAACGAATGTGCTGTATTCGATGTCTTCACCAGCGCGGTCTGGCAGGGTGAGTGCGCTGACCATCACCAGAGCCACCACGGCAAGCAGGATCGGGATCAGCCATGTCGGCATTCCCGAGTTCTTGCCCGACTTCGAACCGTTTTGTGGGTCCTGGGAATCGTTGCGCTCTTTCGGCATCTTTCTAGGTTAGAAGGCCAGAGCCCGCGACACATTTCGCGGGGCGTTCGAGGTTGTCCAGAACACTCGTTTCCTATGATTCTCCACAGAGAGGATCCGCGGTTCCAGTGCCTCCCGGCGGTAGTTTTGTGCCGTGAGCAGGATGTGTGCGCGACCAGGATGTGCGTCGACGGCTTTGGCCAGTTGGACGTACGCGTATGCGGACGGTGTCGTCTGGATGGGTGATCTCGAACCCGAGGGGCACCCGATGATCCATGATCTCTGCACGATGCATTCTGAACGCGTCAAGGTCCCGAGAGGCTGGACACTGGACGACACTCGTTCCGTGTCGGTTGGCACAGACTTGACCACCGAGGATGGCTTCAGCCGCGACGCTGCGGAGCGCCGCTCACCCGATCCGCGCCAGAGTCCCGGCGGACGCCTTCCATCAGGTGACACCTTGCGCCTCGTCGGCGCCTGAACCATCTCCCGGAGGCCGGTCTATTCCTTCGGCCCAGCTTTGCGGTGCACCCATCGCCATCTGACGGGGAGGAATGCACCGAAAGACCCAATCTTCCCGCGCGTGTTGGCCTGCCGTAGTGTCGCGAGTCTGTGAGCCGAGTTTGTGAGCCGAGTCTGTGAGTACTGACAAACCCGGCGGGAATCCTGCGGCCGGCGGAATCGGAGCCGTCCCCGTCCGGAAAGGTTGGGGACTCGGTGACGTTCTCGGTGGAATTGTAGTTGCCCAGATCCTCTCGCTCATTGTTGTCGTGTTCGTGTACGGCCTTGCCGGCTGGGACGCAGAAACCCAACCGCCGATGTGGGCCACAGCCTTGCTGCAGATCCCGCTCTGGGTGGGCTTGGCGGGTGCGACCTGGCTGGCGGGCCGCAAAGGTCAGGGACTGGCTGACTTCGGATGGAAAGCCCGGTGGCTGGACCCGCTGATCGGGCTTCCGGTGGGTATCGCGTGCCAGTTGGTCCTTTTGCCGCTGATCTACTTCCCGCTTCTCGAACTTCTCGACATCTCGAGTTCCGAGCTCGCCGAACCTGCACAGGAGCTGGCCGACCGTGCCACCAGCAACTTCGGTTGGTTGGTTCTGCTGGCGATGGTCTCGGTCGGTGCTCCGATCGTGGAGGAACTCTTCTATCGTGGGCTGCTCCTGCAGTCATTGGTCAAGGCGGGGATTCCCGGGTGGTTGAGTGTGATCCTTTCGGCAGCGTTGTTTGCTGCCATGCACTTTCAGCCCTTGCAATTCCTCGGCCTGTTCGTGTTCGGTCTGGTGTTGGCCGCCATGGCGTTGTGGTTCAAGCGGCTGGGGCCGTCGATCTGGGCACACGTGGGTTTCAACGCAACCACTGTGATCGTGTTGTATCTGGGCGCGAATTGAGCGCAGCGGTGAGGGATCCTGCGCCGCTTATCGTCGGAGTGGCAAACGTGCCACGATGTGGCGGCCATGGAGAATGATCTGGGGGGTTCGGAGCAGCCCGACGAGTCCGGTGTCGCCGCGAGCGAAGACACAGCCGACGATTCTGTTGTAGCCACAGGGTTCCTGGGCTTCGGCCCGATGGACGCCCATGAGTGGCAGGTCCTCGTCGCATGGGTGATCGCGATCGGATGCGGGGTTGTTGTGCTCCTCACCGTCGGGGGAGAACTGCTGCTTGAGAACACCACTCCCACCGGTGGCGACATGGGCGCACACGTCTGGGGCCCTGAGTACCTGAAGACCGAACTGCTTCCGAACTTCCGGCTGACCGGGTGGACACCTGACTGGTACGCAGGTTTCCCGGCGTTCGTGTTCTACATGGTGGTGCCATCGCTGTTTATCGTGTGGCTCGACGCGGGAATCCCTTTGCTTCTCGGGGTTCCGGCGGCCATAGGTGTACTGGCTGGTGGATACTTCTTCACTCAGAAGGTCAATACCCGGCTGTCACGGATTCTGATCTGGGTCGCGGCGGCATTCGTGGCAGTCCTGCTGCTTGATTTTCCGTACAACATTGCTTTCAAGCTTGTGGCTGTTTCGGGTCTGGTCACATTGCCGGTCGCGGCCATGGCTCTGGGCCGCGCCGCCAGGGTTCCGTTTCCCGGGGCTCCACTGCTCGCTATCGGTGCGACCTTCTTCCTCTACGAGGGTGGATTCTCCATCCTCGGCGGCAACATCCTGTCGACGATGGCAGGTGAGTTTGCCTTCTCGATATCGCTCACGTTCGCAGTTCTGTATCTCGCAGTGTTGTTCAAGGGCATCGAAACGGGACGCTACCGGGCGCTTGGCGCCCTCCTGTTCGCCCTTGTCATTCTCAATCACCTGATTCCGGCGATTTTCGCGTTCATTGCCACAGTTGTGATCGTGTTGGTTCGTCGCGAGGACCGAACGCCTTGGTGGGACAGCTCGAAGGTTGGTCGCTGGATCGGACTCGAGCATGTGGTGCTTGTCGGACTGGTTCTGTGGCTTGTCCCGGAGGCTTTCCCAGTGGTCGCCACACTTGTTGCGTTGGTGATGCTCGGCGGCTTCGACCGCAGGGCTCTCAAGTGGAGCGCTGTGGTGATCCCGGTCGGCGCATTGTTGTCGGCCTTCTGGTTTGTTCCGTTCTATTTGAACAGCGCGTTTCTCAACGACATGGGTTGGGAGAAGTACACCAACTATGCGTGTTATCTCTGGCCTCAGAGTCAGCACTTCGACATGGCCAACCGCAACGTGTGGTTCGCTCTGGCCGGTGCCGGGATGGTCCTCTCGCTGGTGTACAGGGTTCGTTTCGGATGGTTCCTCACGCTGCTGCTCGCCACCTTTGGCTGGGCATTCGTATTCCTTCCCCAGTACCGCCTCTGGAACGCGCGGCTGCTGCCGTTCTATTACCTCGTCCTGTACCTGTTGGCTGGTTTGGCGGTTGCCCTTGTGATCAAGGCGATTGGACTGGTGATTGGCGATCTGCGCCATCAGAAAACCGAAACGCTCTGGGTGACAGTCACCGGGACTGCGGTCGCCTCCGTGATCGCACTGGTCTATGTCCTTGGTTCTCTGCAGGCTCTTCCCGGCGGCGAAGCGGTCCAGGTGGATTCCGCCGACGGAGGTCAGGAATCGGCCTATCAGTGGATGGGCCTCACATTCAAGGACCTGAACAATGCATCCGGTTGGGCGACCCACAACTTCACTGGCCTCGAGAGCAAGCCCGCCTGGGGTGAATTCCAGGCGATGGTGGACATGATGGATCAGGTGGGTCAGGAACACGGTTGCGGGCGCACGATGTGGGAATACGAAAAGGACATCGGGCGATTCGGTACTCCGATGGCTCCGATGCTTCTGCCCTATTTCACCGATGGCTGCATCGGATCCATGGAAGGTCTGTACTTCGAGGCCTCCGCCACCACTCCGTATCATTTCATCAATCAGTCGGAGCTGTCGCCGGAACCATCTAGGGCACAACGTGATCTGCCCTATCCGGACTTCGACATCGATGCCGGAGTGCAACATCTCCAGCTGATGGGTGTGCCGTACTACCTGGCCTCCACCGAGGAAGCAGTTTCCGCAGCTCGCGACCAGCCTGAACTCACGGAACTGGCATCCACCGGCCCGTTCCCCGCAAACGGCGGAACCGAGCGAAACTGGGTTGTGTTCGAGGTTGCCGATTCCGAAACGGTGGTTCCCCTCGAGAACCTTCCCGTTGTCCTTGAAGGCGGCGGCGATCACATCGATGGCTGGGTTTACGACGAGGAGCGCCCGGAGGCAGATTCCGAGGCCGAGCAAGGCCCGGATGCCAACAGTTGCCCGGCGTCCGATCCGGCTGTACCCGGCAAGACTCCCGGTCCCGCGATGGATTGGTACCTGGATCCGACCAGATGGGATACGCCGCTGGCCACCTCCGGACCCGATGACTGGCCCACCGTGTCACCCCAGGACGCCGCTTCGGCTGAATCAGTCCCGGTTGCTCCCGTCACGGTGACCGACGTGGTGGAGACCAATGATTCGATCTCCTTCACCGTGAGCGACACCGGTAGCCCGGTGCTGGTGAAGACGTCCTACTTCCCCAACTGGAAAGCATCGGGAGCCGACGGCCCATATCGCGTATCTCCCAATTACATGGTGGTCGTTCCTACCGAAAACGAGGTCACCCTCAGCTACGGGCGCACTGGAGTCGACTGGCTCGCCTGGTTGCTGACAGCCGCGGGAATCGGCCTGTTCGTGATTCTGGCACGCTCTGATGAGCGCCGCCGCTCCGAAGAACAGGCGGAAGAGGAACAAGGCGGGTTGTTGGTTTCCGTTGGAGAATCCGGGTCCGAGGTCGAATCACAGCAGGAAGAGTCCGGTGAGGCGGACGATTTGCCGACTGAGCCCGGCGACACGGCCACGGGTCCGGATGGCGCAGACCCGGATGGTGCAGATTCGGATGGTGCAGATTCGGATGATTCGGTCTCAGAGGAGACCGATGACCGAGAAGACCCACCCGACACCGCGGAGTAACAGTGAATCTTCTCCGCCGGGTTCTCCTGATAGGGGTGATCTCCACGTTTGTGGACGTGGGGAGTGTTCTCGCTTTGGTCGAACTCGGCTGGCCGGTGATACCGGCCGACGTGGTTGCGGTGTCTCTGGCCACCCTGATCTCGTGGATCCTGCATTCCGGACTCGGTCAGCCAGATGCTCCGTCGAGGCGTTGGTTCGAAAGCCCGGGACCCTACTGGCGGACGGCGTTTGTCGCCTTGGCGGTCGACGTTGGAGTTCTCGTGCTCCTGGTGGAGATCTTCTCACCGGACAACTGGTGGCAACTCGGTGCCCTGAAGACGGTGGCTCTTGCGGCGGCCTTCTTTGTTCGCAGCACAAACTACCGGCAGTTGATGTTTCAAACGGTACGCGAGGAGCAATCACGTCCCACCATGCGGCCGCCCCCTGAGGGGGACTATCGGCTTTCGGTGGTGATCCCCGCGTTCAGGGAGGCGGATCGCATCGAAACCACGGTGCGCAGGGTTCGCACCGAACTCGCTTCCGTGGCCAACTCGGGTGGCCTCGAAGTGATCGTGGTGGATGACGGATCTCCGGACCGGACCGCCGACGCGGCGACGGAGGCAGGCGCGGACAACGTGGTCAGTTATCCCGACAACCGGGGCAAGGGTGCTGCGGTGCGCGAAGGAGTGTTGGCTGCCCGGGGGCGAACCATTGCATTCACAGACGTGGACCTCGCCTATGCACCCGCACAGATCGAACAGTTGCTCGCCGCGGTGGAAGAAGGCTGGGATGTCGTGGTTGGCAGTCGCGAGCACACCCAAACTCTCACAGTGGTGAAAGCCGGGCGCCTGCGCGAGTACGGCGGGCGTCTGGTGAATGTTTTCACCGGAGTGGTTCTGCTCGGTGGTTATCGGGACACACAGTGCGGCCTGAAAGCGTTCCGCAGAGACGTGGCTCGTTTGATCTTCTCCCATGGGCAGGTGGACGGTTTCGCCTTTGATGTGGAGGTGTTCCACCTTGTTGAGCGGTATCACCTGAGCCTGTGTGAGGTACCGGTGGAAGTGGAGAATGCAGAGCGTTCCACGGTGAGTGTGCTGGGAGACACTCTTCGTCTGTTCATCGACTTGGTGAGAATCCGCAACTGGGGTCGGTTGGGCACCTATGACGCCACCGACCAGGACTTGCCGGACCCGGCGGATTCAGCGTCGGAGGCGGGAGATTCGGGCTTCGAGTGACGGTGTGGGTCCCCTGTAGGGTGACGACATGTCCCGACTCGACGCCATTTTCAAGGCATACGACATCCGCGGGACCGTTCCCGACCAACTCGACGATGACCTGGCCGCCGCCATAGGTGCCGGATTCGCCACTCTTGCCTCCGAGGAATCCGCCGGGAGCGCGGACCCCGTGGAGCGGATTCTCGTGGCCAGAGACATGCGTCCTTCCGGAGTGGGCCTGGTTTCAGCGTTTGCTGCGGGGGTCAATGCAGCAGGCCTGGATGTGGTCGATCTCGGCCTGGGGTCGACCGATCTGCTCTACTTCGCCGCCGGGTCACTCGGGGCGCCGGGCGCGATGTTCACGGCGTCTCACAATCCCGCCGGCTACAACGGTGCCAAGTTCTGCCTGGCCGGGGCCCGTCCGGTTGGCGAAGACACCGGACTGCAACGGATCAAAGCTGTTGCTGAGCAGTATCTGGCCGGTGATTTCGTGGAGGCTGACTCGCCCGGCACCGTGGACACCGAGGACATTCTGGATGACTTCGCCGATCACGTGCGGGGATTCGTGGACATATCCACACTGCGTCCCTTGAAGGTTGTCGCCGATACCGCCAACGGAATGGGCGGACTGGTTGTGCCCGCAGTGTTCGAGCCGCTGCCCTTCGATCTGGAAATCATGTACGAAGAGCTCGACGGCACCTTCCCCAATCACCCGGCCGACCCGCTCCAGCCGGAAAACACTGAGGATTTGCGCAAGCGCGTGGTGGAAGTGGGTGCAGACATCGGGCTCGCCTTTGACGGTGACGCTGACCGGGTGTTTCTCGTCGACGAGCAAGGTCACGGTCTGTCAGGTTCCGTGACCACAGCGATCATTGCTGCTGGGATCCTGGAGAAGAACCCTTCGGAGAAGGTCATTCACAACTTGATCTGCTCGAAGGCAGTTCCCGAGGTCATCGAGGAATTTGGCGGTGAACCGGTGCGTACCCGAGTGGGACACTCGTTCATCAAGGAAGTGATGGCTTCCACTGGCGCCATCTTCGGTGGCGAGCACTCGGCGCACTACTACTTCCGGGACAATTTCCGGGCCGACTCGGGACTGATCGCATCGCTCGTGGTTCTGGAGCAGATGTCGGTTACCGGCAAATCACTGTCGGAGCTGCGCGCACCCTTCGAGCGATACGCCGCTTCGGGCGAGATCAACACCCGCGTGGAGGACACATCGGCAGTGATTGAAGCTGTCGCCAACCACTACGCGTCGGAATCACAGGATCGCGTGGATGGACTCACGGTGGATGGCGGCGACTGGTGGTTCAATCTGCGGCCGTCGAACACCGAACCACTGTTGCGACTGAACCTGGAGGCTGCCGACGAAGCTGCGTGCGCGTCCAGGGTGGCCGAAGTACAGCAAGTAATGGCAGGCTGAAGCAATGACCGAAACCGCGGATGACCACAACGACGAACTCGATCCTCGATTGGTGGCGATTCTCGCGTGCCCCGAGGACAAGGGTCCCTTGTTCTATTTGGCGGATGAAGCGATTCTCTACAATCCCCGTCTTCATCGGGTCTATCCGGTACGCGGAAACATACCCGTGATGATTGTGGAGCAGGCCCGTTCCGCGGAGACCGAGGAACATGACCGGATCATGGCCAAGGTGGAAGCCGAAGGACTCGAACCTTCCTTCTCCGAGTGAACTTGGATTGCCATGACTGAAGTAGAAAACCCTGAAGCAGTAGACATCGACCGACCGGACAGCCTCGACATGTTCGGTGCCACCTTCGGGCTCCCCGACCAGATCGAGGCTGCCACGGCTGTGGCCGGCGAAGTTGACGGACTTCCCGATGCCGACGGCATCACATCAGTTCTGATCACGGGCATGGGTGGAAGCGGAATCGGCGGCGACGTGTGCGCGGCTGTGGCTTCGCCCGACGCGTCGGTGCCGATCATGGTGTCGAAGAACTACGAGTGCCCCGGCTTCGTCGGTCCGGAAACCTTGGTGATCGCCAGCTCGTTTTCCGGCAACACCGAGGAGACCCTCAACGCCGCCGGTATTGCTGCCGATGCGGGAGCCAGGATGGTTGCCGTCACCTCTGGTGGTCAGCTCGCCGAGCGGGCGGCGCAATGGGGTGCCCCGGTGGTTCGTCTCGACTCGAGTATTCCCATGCCCCGCGCCGGCTTCGGTGCGGTGTCGGTGTCTCCCATGATCGTTCTCGAACGAATGGGTCTCGTGGGAGGCATGACCGAACAGATCACCGCTGGGGTCGAGCAGTTGCGCAAGCGGTCCGTCGCCCTGTCCAAGCCGGACAACGATGCAGTGACACTGGCCCGAGCCATTGGTCGTTCGTTGCCGCTCGTCTACGGAGCGGGCGCTCTTGGTGAGGCTGTGGCTTGGCGCTGGAAGGGTCAGTTCAACGAGAACTCCAAGGTTGCGTCCTGGTCCAACCGGGTTCCGGAACTGCTCCACAACGAGATTTGTGGCTGGGCGGTGAACGGCGACGTGACCCGTCAGGTGTTCGACCTGATCCTGTTGCGCCATTCCCATGAACATCCGCAGAACGCCAGACGTTTCGATCTCATCGAAGAGTTCTGCGGCGAGGTTGTGGACAACATTCACACTGTTCGTGCCCAAGGCTCGAGCCCCTTCGCCCAGCTGATGGACCTGGCCTTCGTCGGGGATGTCGTGTCGCTGATGATTGCCGAACAAACCGGGGTGGATCCGGGGCCGGTGGCGATTCTGGACGAGATCAAGGACCGCCTGAGGTCTTAGGTTCCCGTGACCTGATTCCCGGGTCCCGGATCCGGGATGATCTGATTTCGCGGGCCGGCCCGGTACCTCTGCATGCCGTCGGTTGGTTTGTGGCCGATTCAGTCGAGGAGTCCGAGCACGGCGGCCGCGAAGGCCTCGGGTGCCTCGATCATCGGGTAGTGCCCGACTCCCGCAAGTTCGATCAACTCGGCCCCTGTCCGCTCGGAGAGCTTCCGGGCCATTGCGATCACTGCGATGGGGTCAAGTGTTCCCCAGACCACGCCGAGAGGTGACGGGTGGTTCTCGATCGCCCCGGTGTAGCGCTCCTCATTGTCGCGGCGGTCGGACAGGTACCTGATCAGGCGGGGGAGGAGGCGCGTGCCTTCGTTGTGTGCAACTGCGGAGGCCGCCACCAACATGTGGCTCCGGACTTGCTCCGCGGTGGCCAGGGGAGCTTCAGGGTTCGACTTTCCGGTTGTCGGTTCGGCGGCTCCCGGAGCCAGAGTCGCAGCGAGTGTCACGGTCAGCATTTCTGTGGTGGGCGCCAATTCCGGCGGGAGGGCCTCATCGGGTGCGGACCACAACACCTGCTGGCCGTCGGTCAATGCGGCCATGTCCAGATATATGGAACCGTTGGACACAACCCGTTTGCGGACAGATGTGGCCAGCTTCGATTCCATCTGGCGGGCGAGGATCTCTCCTCCAACGGTGTCGCCCATGTCGTGGGTGACCAGGTCGATGGCGTCGAGGTCCAGATGCTCCAACATCGCCTGCACTGAATTGGCGGAGGAATCGATCGAGTATGGCCGATCGGGTTTGGCGGAGTATCCGAATCCCGGCAGGTCGATCAGGATCACGCGGCGGTGAGCGCTCATGATCGGCAGCACGGCACTCCAGTCCACCGAGGATGTGGGAAATCCGTGGATCACGAAGATCGGAGGCAGAGACGTTCCCGATCCCGTATCCGCGGTGTCGGGGTTTCCGGTGTCGAGAAGGAACACTTCGTCGGACCCGAGCTCGATCAGTTCGCCCATTTCTGCATGTGTAGATGAACCCATGCGGGGAGTCTGGCCGAAACGGTCAGAGGTTGCTACCGTTGTCCTTCGTAGCGGCTGCCGAGAACCGGTGTCAGACGACCCCAGCCACTCAAGTTTTTCAACATTGTCTGACTTGGCGCGTCCCTGCGCCGGAACTACCGGAGATACCAAACATGACATTCACCGACTTCAAGGTTGCAGACCTGAACCTTGCTCCTCGTGGCCGCAAGGAAATCCAACTCGCCGAGCACGAGATGCCCGGCCTGATGGCGATCCGTGCGGAATACGGCGACAACCAGCCATTGGCCGGAGCCCGCATTACCGGCTCCCTGCACATGACCGTGCAGACCGCCGTCCTCATAGAGACCCTCACGGCTCTCGGCGCCGATGTGCGTTGGGCCAGCTGCAACATCTTCTCCACCCAGGACGAAGCGGCCGCAGCCATTGTTGTGGGAGTTGACGGTACCGTCGACGACCCCAAGGGCGTTCCTGTATTCGCCTGGAAGAATGAATCCCTGGAGGAATACTGGTGGTGCACAGAGCAGGCACTGCGCTGGGACGGTGGCACTGCCGGACCGAACATGATTCTCGATGACGGTGGCGACGCCACCATGTTGGTCCACAAGGGCACGGAGTACGAGGCCGCCGGCGCCGTACCTGCGGCTTCGGAGGATGATCCCGATGAGTGGAAGGTCGTAATCGACGTTCTGACCCGCTCACTTGCCGAGGATCCGCAGCGTTGGACCAAAATCGGCGCTGACATCAAGGGTGTCACCGAGGAGACCACAACCGGAGTGCATCGCCTCTACCAGATGTTCGAAGCCGGAGACCTGTTGTTCCCCGCCATCAACGTCAACGACGCCACCACCAAGTCCAAGTTCGACAACCTCTACGGATGTCGTCACAGCCTCGTGGATGGAATCAACCGTGCAACCGACGTGATGCTCGGCGGCAAGACTTCAGTTGTCTGTGGCTACGGCGACGTGGGCAAGGGTTGTGCCCAGTCACTTCGCGGTCAGGGCTCGCGGGTTCTCATCACCGAGATCGATCCCATCTGTGCGTTGCAGGCGGCCATGGAGGGCTACCAGGTTGTGCGCCTTGAGGACGTGATCGAAACAGCGGATGTGTTCATCACTGCCACGGGCAACAAGGACATCATCACGGCTGAACACATGGCCCGCATGAAGCACCAGGCCATCGTCGGCAACATCGGGCACTTCGACAACGAGATCGACATGGCCGGTGTGGCAAAGATGAGCGACGTGCAGCACGTCAACATCAAACCTCAGGTCGACGAATACGTATTCCCCGATGGACACTCCGTGATCGTGCTGGCCGAGGGTCGTTTGTTGAATCTGGGTTGCGCAACCGGTCACCCAAGCTTCGTGATGAGCTGTTCGTTCTCCAATCAGGTCCTGGCTCAGATTGATGTCTGGGCCAACCCCGGCAAGTACGACATCGGAGTTCATGTGCTGCCCAAGGATCTCGACGAGATGGTGGCCCGTTTCCACCTCGACTCGCTCGGTGTGCGGATGACGAAACTCACTCAGGATCAGTCGGACTACCTTGGGATTCCTGTCGACGGGCCGTACAAACCAGATCACTACAGGTACTGAGCCGCTCGTGCGGTTCAGCACCCACCAGGGGGAACCGTGGAAGAACTTGAAGGCAAAGTAGCCGTGATCACCGGCGCAGCGTCAGGGATCGGGAGGTCTCTGGCGCTCGCTTTTGCCCGGGAAGGCACTCATGTCTCCCTAGCCGACATCGAAGCCGATCCGCTCTCCGAGACCGCCGAGGCAGCACGCGAGATCGGTGTGAACGTGCACGCTTCGATCACCGATGTGCGTGATCCCGAAGCGGTCGAGGCGCTGGCCGAATCCACAGTTTCCCGGCTCGGGGCGCTGCATGTGGCATGCAACAACGCCGGGGTGTCCGGTGGTGGGAACACCTGGGAGATACCACCCGAAACCTGGGACTGGATTATCGGAGTGAACCTCTTCGGGGTGATCAACGGTGTCCGCAGCTTCACCCCGCGGATCATCTCCAGTGGTGAGGGCCACATCGTGAACACGGCATCGATGGCCGGACTGACATCGCCGCCGTTCATGAGTCCGTACAACGTCTCCAAACACGCGGTGGTGACGCTCTCTGAATCTCTTTCGGTGGAATTGTCGTTGCAGCATCCCGAAATCGGCGTCACTGTCCTGTGCCCGGGATGGGTCAGGACCCGCATCCACGAAGCCCACCGCAACAGCCCGGACGCTGTGGTCGGCCCGTCCGAGGGTGACGATGAAATGGGTTTGGCAGACATTGCCAGACTGCTGATCGAAGGTGGCCTCGACCCCGACGACGTGGCTGCAATGGTGATCGACGCCGTGAAGAACAGGGAGTCCTGGATCCTCACGCACGACGACTGGACCGAGATGGTCACCGAGCGCACCAGGAGGATCGTTGCGGGCGAGCCACCGAGCGTGGGACAAATTCCCACCTGATCGGTGCACTTACGGCGCCACGGCCACCACAGCGGCACGCAGGGTTGTTGCGCCGGCGGCAAGAAGGATCTCGGCGGCAGCGGCAATGGTCGCTCCCGTGGTCAGCACGTCATCGACGAGGATCAGTTCGCCCTCACAGCTGTGGCGGGCGGTGAAAACGGGTCCGTCCACCCGGTCCTGGCGCCCGAGACCCATCTGAGGCCCACTTCGGCGGTCCAGCAGCTTCACCGCGGGCCAGCCGGAGAACTTGCTCATGGCCTTGGCCAACAATTCTGCTTGGTCGAAACCCCGGGTACGCCTTCGTTTCGGTGTGGTCGGCAGCCAGGTGATCCTCGGTGATCGAGATCCCTCGGCCCGTCGCGCGTCAAGTGCCACACACAGTGCCGATGCGATCATCGGAACGGCCTCACGGCGGTTTCGCCTCTTGAGGCTCAGCACCAGGTCGGCACCTGCACCCTTGTAGCTGCAAAGTGCGTCAACGGTGTGCGTACCCGGAGGTTCGCGGATCGGCGGTGGGGGTTCCAGCAGGCGAAGACACCGGAGGCACAGAGCATCGCCCGGTGCGTCGCAAAGGACACAGGTGTCCGGGAACAGCAGTGACATCAAGGTGGCCGTGGAGCGCATCCCGCCATGGTGGAGCCAGTTCGGGTCCGCAGCGACCGATCACGGCGGGTATCGGTGCCCGGTTCCCGGTAACGGCTGACTTGGCTTCGTCGGTAGAGTGGTCGAGTTATGGGCTTTATGGATCGGATTCTGCGGACAGGCGAGGGAAAGAAGGTTCGCGCGCTCGGAGACCTGGTGCCGGACATCGGCGCCCTGGAGCCGGAGATGCAGGCTCTGTCTGACCCGGAACTGGCCGGAAAGACCATTGAGTTCCGCGAGCGGTTGGATCGGGGAGAGGAGCTCGACGACCTTCTGATCGAAGCCTTCGCCGTGGTTCGTGAATCTGCGATGCGGGAAATCGGTCAGCGGCACTACGACGTGCAGCTAATGGGTGGCGCGGCTCTGCATTTCGGCTGGGTTGGCGAGATGAAGACCGGTGAGGGGAAAACCCTGGTCTCCACCTTGCCGATTTACCTCAACGGACTCACCGGAGAAGGCGTGCACCTGATCACGGTGAATGACTATCTGGCTCGACGAGATGCCGAATGGATGGGGCAGGTCTACCGCCGACTCGGACTGTCCGTCGGCTTGATCCTGCCCGGAAATGACACGCCAGAGTTCAAACGCGGGCAGTACGCCTGTGACATCACCTACGGCACCAACAACGAGTTCGGTTTCGACTACCTGCGCGACAACATGGCCATGTCCGTCGAGGAGAAGACCCAGCGCGGCCATCACTACGCCATCGTGGATGAGGTTGACTCGATCCTGATTGACGAAGCGAGAACCCCGCTCATCATCTCGGGCAAGATCGCTGACGCCGCCAAGCTGTACTACAAGTTCGCGGCGGTCGCCCGCAGCCTGCACCGTGATGAGGATTACGAGGTCGACGACGAGAAGAAGATTGTCTTTCCGCTGCCCCCCGGCATCGAAAAGGTGGAGAAGGAGCTGGGTCTGGACAATCTCTACGACGATGTTTCCACCAGCCTGGTCCACCAGTTGAACGTGGCCATCAAGGCCAAGGAGCTCTACCGCCGTGACACGGAGTACCTGATCGCCGACGGCGAGGTGAAAATCATCGACGAATTCACGGGTCGCGTGCTCGATGGTCGGCGCTGGTCAGAAGGACTTCATCAGGCTGTTGAAGCCAAAGAGGGAGTGAAGATCAAGGAAGAGAATCAGACTCTTGCAACTGTCACACTCCAGAACTACTTCCGCATGTACGAGAAGCTGGCCGGGATGACCGGTACTGCTGAGACCGAAGCAGCGGAGCTCATGGGCACCTACGGCCTCCAGGTTGTGCCGATTCCCACCCACAAACCATTGATCAGGGACGACCGAGCCGATCTGATCTACCGCTCGCAGGACGCAAAGTTCAAGGCCGTGGCCGACGAAATTGCGGACCGCAACGCCACTGGCCAGCCGGTGTTGGTGGGTACGGTGTCGGTCGAGAAGTCCGAGGAATTGTCCCGTTTGCTGGAGAAGCGCGGTATCAACCACCACGTGCTCAATGCCAAGAAACACACGAGCGAGGCCGAGGTTGTCACGCAGGCGGGTCGTGTCGGCTCGGTGACCGTGGCCACCAACATGGCCGGCCGTGGTGTTGACATCCTGCTCGGCGGAAACCCGGAGGGCCTTGCCGATCGCGAATTGAACGCAGCCGCCGTGATGGAAGGCGGCGAGGATCTGACCGAGGAGGAGCTGGAGAAGCGCCGCCACGACCTGATCCAGACGTTAGAGGTGGAATGCGAAGCCGAGGGCGACAGGGTTCGTGAGCTTGGTGGGTTGCACGTGCTCGGAACCGAACGGCACGAATCGCGCCGAATAGACAATCAGCTTCGTGGCCGTTCCGGTCGACAGGGCGATCCCGGAAGCAGTTCCTTCTTCTTGTCACTGGATGATGACCTGATGCGCTGGTTCGCCACCGGTGCCATCGAATGGGTGATGGGCAAGAACTGGGATGAGGATGTTCCGATCGAGGCGAAGATGGTCACGAGGGCCATAGAGAAAGCCCAGAACACCGTGGAAGCTCGAAACGGCGAGATCCGCAAGAACGTGCTCAAGTACGACGAAGTTCTCAACGAACAGCGCAAGGTGATCTACAAACGCCGCGACGAGGTGCTCGACGGTGTGGACCTGCGCGATGAGACCCTGGAAGCCATCGGAGAGGTTGTCGACGAACTGATCGCCAATCACTGCGACGGCGACTATCCGGAGACCTGGGATCTCGAGTCTCTGGTCGCGGACTCCGCCAGCACCTGGCCCTCGGAGCTCGCTGCGGAAACTCTCGCCAACCACGACGATCTGGAATCGCTGCACGCCACGCTCACGGCCGACGCTGTTCGCCAGTACGAAGAGCGCGAGGAAGACTTCGGTGCTGACGAGATGAGGCAGGTGGAGCGTCAGGTGATGCTGCGCATCATCGACGCCCGCTGGCGGGAGCACCTCAGGGAGATGGATCACCTCCAGGACGGCATCAACCTGCGTGCCCTTGGCCAGAAGGATCCGCTCACGGAGTGGCAGCGCGAGAGCTTCGACATGTTCGGGACCCTCATGGCGAGTGTTCGCCGTGAATACGTCCAGTATGTGATGCACGTCCAGAAACTCCAGCCCGAACAACCCAGCCAGACTCCGAAGAAACTCGATTACACCGCCCCGGCGGATCCATCCGAGAGGGGCACCGGTGTTGGTGCACCGGAGCCCGCAGCGGGGAATGGATCAGCTCCGACGCGCAATGCTGCTCAGGCGCCGGCGGCCCAAAAAGAGGCAGTCTCGAATCAGCCCGTGGTGAAGACCAACTGGGAGAAGACGCCGCGTAATGCCCCGTGTCCGTGCGGAAGCGGCAAGAAATTCAAACAGTGCCACGGCGCAACCTGAGGCAGATGAATGCAGGACCATTCCCCGCGCATCGACGAACTCCGTGATCGCCTCACTGAGGCCAGTGAGTACCTTCAGGTCGCTCGGCTGACCGCGCGTCGTCCCCAGTTGGAGACTGAATTGGGTCGCCCCGACCTGTGGGATGACGCCGATGTTGCGCAGGCTCTTCAGCGTGAGTTCTCTGATCTTGGTGACGACATGTCCCTGTACGAATCGCTCGGGGAACGTGTGGATGACGTTGCCACGCTGTGCGAGCTGGCCCGTGAAGAGGGCGACGAGAGTCTGGATGCGGAGATCGTGCCCGAGTTGGAGTCGCTCGAGTCGGACTTTGAGACCCTGGAACTGCGTGCCCTTCTCACGGGCGAGTACGACGACCGTGACGCAATCGTCGATGTGAATTCCGGTGCCGGTGGAGTGGAAGCCCAGGATTGGGCCGAGATGTTGTTGCGGATGTATCTGCGCTGGGCTGAGCGCCAGGGTTTCGACGTGGAGATGGACAGTGTCAGCGAGGGTGGGGAGGCAGGAATCTCATCGGCCACCGTGATCCTCAAAGGCCGCAACGTCTATGGGTGGATGCGCTCCGAGCACGGAGTTCACCGACTCGTCCGTATCTCACCCTTCGACAACAACGCCCGTCGTCAGACGAGTTTCGCCTCCGTGAAGGTGACTCCATTGATCGAAGATGTGGATTCGGACATTCAGATTGACGACAAGGATCTCCGCATTGATGTGTACCGCTCCTCAGGTGCTGGTGGTCAGCATGTGAACGTGACTGATTCTGCGGTCCGCATCACACACTTGCCCACCGGAACGGTGACGTCATGTCAGAACGAACGGTCACAGCACCAGAACAAGGATCGGGCCATGACGATCCTGAAGGCCAAACTCCTTGAGTTGGAGCGTCAGAAACGGGCGGACAAACTGGCCGAGATCACGGGTGAAGGGTCCGCAGTGGACTTCGGCAGCCAGGATCGCAACTACGTGCTCCAGCCCTACCAGCAGGTGAAGGATTTGAGGTCTGGACTCGAAGTGTCGGATCCCGCCGGTGTGCTCGATGGTGAACTCGATCCGCTGATGGAGGCGTTCCTGCGTTGGGAACGTGCTCGCAGGGTCACCGCTTGAGCCCCATCCGCACATCTACACTCTGTGAATGTGAGGTGACGGGTGTCGGCTCGGTTATGCCTGTATCGTCATCGTTTCGTAACATAGGTCGTCTGCCGTTTCCGGCTCGGCTTTCGGAAGGTCATCTGTGATCAAACTCGACAATGTCACCAAGGTCTACAAGAACGAGCATGTTGCCCTTCGTGATGCCTCGGCGAACATCGAAAAAGGCGAGTTCGTCTTTCTCGTCGGTCCGTCGGGATCGGGGAAGTCGACCTTTCTGAGGCTGCTCAACCGCGAGGTGAAGCCGGAAGAAGGCACGATTTACGTGGCGGGCAAGGACATTGGGAAACTGCCGGGCTACAAGGTGCCTGACCTGCGCCGCAACGTGGGCGCGGTATTCCAGGACTACAAGCTGCTTCCCACCCGCAGCGTTCACGACAACGTGGCTTTCGCTCTTGAGGCCATCGGCCGACCCCGCTCCGCTATCAAGGAGGCCGTTCCACAGATTCTCGAACTGGTCGGCCTGACGGCAAAAGCGAAGAACATGCCCGACGAACTCTCGGGTGGTGAGCAGCAGCGCGTGTCGATCGCACGCGCATTCGTGAACCGGCCGCTCATTCTGCTGGCCGATGAGCCCACCGGAAATCTCGATCCCGCCACGTCGGTGGGAATCATGAAGTTGCTGGATCGGATCAACCGAACCGGCACAACCGTATTGATGGCGACTCACGACCGAGGGATCGTCGACACGATGAGGCGCAGGGTGATCGAACTCGATCACGGCCGAATCGTGCGTGACCAGGCGCGCGGCGTCTACGAGTGAGGCAGTAATGGCGATTCGACTCGACTATGTGATGAAGGAGACGGGGCAGAACCTCACCCGCAACTTCACACTTACCTTTGCAGCCATTCTCACCGTCGCGGTTTCGCTCACGATGGTGGCGGCCAGCTACCTGATCGGTACTGGCATCAACAACAGCTTCCTGGGGCTTCGCTCCGAACAGCAACTGTTGGTCTACATGAATCCTTCCGCGGAAGAGGATCAGATCGATTCCGTATCGAGGGCGCTCGAAGAGAGTCCTCAGGTCGAAGAGATCGATTTCTACAACCGCGAACGGACCTTCGACGAGTTCCAGACCTTGTTCCGCGAGCAGCCCGATCTGCTGAGTTCGGTGACTGCCGAGGATCTTCCAACCAGCTTTCGGGTGAAACCTACTTCCACCGATGCTGAAGTGGTCAGTGCCCTTGGCGATACCTTCGCAGAACGTGAAGGTGTGCTGCGTGTCGCATACGCGGCTGAGTACGCCCGTCAGGTTCAGCGCTCTGTTAATACCCTGAACCGCTGGGTGACTGTGGTTGGCGTGGTGCTGATCGGTGCTTCGGTGCTACTGATCTTCAACACCATCCGCACAGCCGTGTTCGCCCGCCGTCGCGAGATCGAAGTCCAGCGACTGGTGGGTGCGCGCAACTGGTTCATTCGAATGCCGTTCATCGTGGAAGGCCTGGTCCACGGACTGATGGGCGCATTGCTCGCGGCCGGCGGAACCCTTGCCTTCGACGCGCTCTGGCAACGGAACTTCGTGGACCAGGTGGCGTTCGAGCTGCTCAACCAGATCCGTTGGACGAGCGGCGACGTGGTATCGGCGATCCTGATCATTACCGTGATCGGTGCCCTTACCGGTGCAGTTGGCTCCGGTATCGCAGTCAGCCGCTTCCTGCGGGCCTGACCCTTCCCGCCGGACCTTTCCCCACCCCCTGCGGGCCTGACCTCTCCCCGCCCCCGGCGGGGCTGATCATTCCCCACCGCAACCCTCCGTTCTGTGATGGTCAGGTCGCGCTTTTGCGCGACCTGACCATCACAGAAGCTGATCTGGTCGCGATGGTGGTGGAACAGGGTGCACAATTGTCGGCATGACCGCAGTTGAATCCACGATGCTTCCTCTCGGAACCCAAGCCCCAGATTTCTCACTGGAGGACCCGTCGGGCAGGGTGTGGACTCTTTCAGATGTCCGCGTGGATTCAGATGGCGGTGCCAGCGGGCCTTTTGTGGTGATGTTCGTGTGTAATCACTGTCCGTTCGTGAAACACGTTGGTCCAGCGCTCGGCGAGCTCGCAAGCGACCTCTCGGCACGTGGTGTCCCGATTGTGGCCATCATGAGCAACGACGTGGAGAACTATCCGGCCGATGCCCCTGACCTGATGGCCGCAACCGCCGGGGAGTGGGGCTGGGACTTTCCGTATCTGCACGACGAGACCCAGGAGGTGGCCAAGGCGTACCGGGCCGCCTGCACACCGGACTTCTTCGTGTTCAACGGTGATGCCGAACTTGTCTACCGGGGGCAGATGGATGACTCCCGTCCGGCGAATGGTGTGCCGGTCGCCGGCAGCGACCTGATGCGGGCAGTTGAATCGGCCCTCGCGGGTGTCGCAGTGCCGGAACCCCACAAGCCATCGATGGGCTGCAACATCAAGTGGCGCCCGGGATCCGAGCCGCCCTGGTTCGGCTGAGTGACCTGCGGAGTCGAATTGCGCTCTGGCGGTGGTGATCTGGTTGAGGTCCAGTGTTGCCTGCAGCGTTTCCTCTCGTCCGGTGACAGGCCCGGCCATGAGATTCCCGTCGGGATCAGTGACGGCCGGAACGGTTCAAAGCGCAGGTGGGACCTGGTGGGATCGTTGCCACTGTGGCAGCTCTTATTCCGATAGCCGGATGGCACGGGCCTGCAGTAGACTTCTGTCTGCAACGGGGCTGACTGGTTTCGACGTTGGGACCGGAAGTCACAAATGCGACTCGAGTTGTCTCAGACTCGTTAAACGGGGGCACCAAATGAACCGCCGATGAGCAGTTCGCTCTCGCCGCCTGATTTATCAGTAGGTAGAAGAGTCATAGTGACCGGAAACGGCGCACGGGGCCTGACCCTCACAGCCCGGCAACAGAAGTGAGGGTGGACCGCAGGGAGAGACCGCTGACGGCGTGAAAGACCGCTGACGTCGGGGAAAGACCCGGCAGCTGAGTTCGCTCAGTCGACCCGCCGATACCGCGGCTGTTGAGCGGTGAAGTCGGGAATAGTCGTATCGGGTGTGGTGACCACTTGGCGGACGGGGGTTCGATTCCCCCCAGCTCCACTGAGGGGTGAGGGCGAAATTCAGCCCTCACCCGGGTACGAGCGTGACGACGTTGGCCGATTCGAAGACGAGCCAAGGTCTGGGTCCGCAACGTCGAGTTTGGCCCCTGGGTCCGGGTGCATTGGTTCAGCAGCAACCGACTGCACGGATCACAGATTCCGAAAGGGTTCAGCTCGTTCCTTGGCGCTTCGGGCGATGTCCACCCGCTCAGCAATGACGGAACTGGAGTCTTCGCCGTAGGAGTAGATGAGTAGGTCGTAGGCCGCGATTTCGGCGGTGTGATCGCCAGTCGCGCCGAGAGCAACTGCCTTGTTGAGCAGTGCTTTGGCGACTTGTTCGCGGATGGCGAGTCTGGTGTCGTTTCCGTAGGTCTGGATCAGCTTTTCGTAGACTTTGATCGCTTCAGCGGAGCCGCTGGTCTTGCTCAGGGTAAGGGCCTTGTAAAGCAGTGCTTTGGCGACCTGTTCGCGGATGGCCGGTTCGGTGTCGTTGCCGTAGGCGTCGATCAGCTGGTCGTAGGCGGTGATCTCTCCGGTTGGGTCGCCAGTTTGGTTCAGGGTGAACCCCTTGTAGAGCAGCGCTGTCGCGAGCTGTTCGCGCATCGCCGGTTCGCTGTTGCCATCGTGGGAGGCGATGAGTTGGTCGTAGCTTGCGATTGCCATGTTCGAATTGCCGGCAGCACCGAAGGCAATTCCCTTGTTGAGCAGTGCTCTGGCCACGTGCAGCCGGATGGGTGCTTCGGTGTCTCTGCCGTAGGTTTCGATCAGTTTGTCGTATTTGCTGATCGCCTCAAGTTGGTCGCCGGTCTTGTTCAGGGCAAGGCCCTTGTAGAGCAGTGCTTTGGCGACCTGTTCGCGGATGGCCGGTTCGGTGTCTCTGCGGTAGGTGTCGATGAGGTTGTCGTAGGTGTCGGACTCTCCGGTTGGGTCCCCGGCTTTGTTCAGGGTGAAACCCTTGTAGAGCAGTGCAGTCGCGACGTGCGTGCGGGTGGCTGTTTCGGTGTCGCTGCTGTAGGTGTTGATGAGTTGGTCGTAGCTTGCGATTGCAGCCGTTGAATTGCCGGCAGCACCGAAAGCGATCCCGTTGTCGAGCAATTCTTCGGCGGCGTGCGCGCGGGCGGCGACTGCTGCGCCGCCTGGATCCTGAGCCTCGTCAGCCTGGTCTGTGCTGGCTGAGGTGTCTGTGTCGGGGGAGTGCCCGGCCAGAATCAGGGACACTTCCCCGTTCGAGTTGATGTCCTCGACCGTTACCTGAATCTGTGCACCCAGGGTCAGCATCTGGTCGATCTCTCCGTGTTTCGCTCCGAGAGTCGAATAGTGCAGGAGGCCCTCATGTCCGGGGAGAATCCCGACGTAAGCGACGCTCCGCGTGATGTTGATGACCTGTCCGGAGTATGTCTTGCCGGGGATCGGTTGGTCCGCATGCGCCTCTTTCGGGGCGGTGTCGTCTTGGGTAGCCGAGAGTTCGTCCTCGGCCGGCTGCCTTGGTCGCTCAGGTGTGGAGGAGATCGAATCGGAGCCCTTGGTGGCTGACTCCAGCAGATCCCTCAGTTCCGTTGGGAGGTCATCTTCGTGTTCTGTCAGGAGTCGTGTTGCGGCGGCGGCCTTTGGGGAATCGTCGTTCAGGGACTTTGCGAGCTTCTTGTATCCGTGGTGTCGATCGTCGACGTCATTCGAGCGGAGAAGACCGATCGTTGTCGGCTTGAAATGTGAAAGGTCGGGATGTTTCCAGAGAACCAGTTTCGACACGGAGCTTCCGCTGTAGCGCGGTTTCTGTCGCCTCCCTTTCGTTTCGGCATGTCTTTCCGTACGCTGCCGTGCCCATTCGAACGCTTCGTGAACCGTGATGTGACCATCGTTGTCCTGATCGGCCTGACCCGATTTCAGCCCGTCGATGAAGAACTTGGTGAAGACGGCCGTCTTCCTGATTCCGGAATCTGAAGAATCAGAGAGGTCTTGGTCTGCGACCTGACGTGAGAAGTCTGCTTCGAATGCAACATCAAACTTGCTCGCTGCTGCGATCACGACATGGGTTTCATCACCACCCAGGGGTTCCACTTCCTGGTCGAGCAGGTCGCCGGGACCTCGACCGTCCTCCGGGTTGACAGCACCGGCATTGCAGCAGTCCAGAAAGAGAATGGTCCGAGCTGACAATCTGGCCAGCTCGCGCCGGATGTCACCAGCAGCCACAGAAGTGTGCTTGATCATCGAGCCGGGTCTGGTGTCTGTGCATGCGAGGTGCAGGCGGTTGTCGCCGGGTGGGACCAAGCCATGTCCGCTGAAGTAGATCAACACGGTTTCAGCGCTCTCGGAATCGGCGATGAACTGGAAGACGCTCTGCCGGGTAGGCCCATGGCTGAGAGCCTCGTACCTCTCCACCCTGAACCCACAGTGCTCCGACAGAGTGTTCTCGAGGTCGTCAACGTCTTGTTGTGGTCCGCCAAGGTCCTGAAATTGCGGCGCCTCGTACTGATCCGTGTGAACCAGAAGCGCCCTGTGTCCCATGGCGCTCAAGCCTTCGCAGCTTTGGTGGCGATGTCGACCACGTTTTGCAGTTCGGATGGGTCCGTTCCATCGGGAACATCGATTTCGATGTCCCCAACCTTCACCTTGATCGATCTCGTTGCTGTCGCGGCCTTGACCGTGGCGATGGCAGCGATCAGGGCCGGTAGAACGGTTGTGGTGAACGACAAGATGAGCTCGCCGATCATGGCCGGGTCGCCCTTTCCTCCGTCGGGAGTCTCACCGGATGTCTGCTCGACCGTCAACGTGGGAAATCCTTGTAGATACTGATTCAGTTCGTCCGCCGCCGCCGCGTCGGGCCGGCCGTTCTGTTCCACACTCACACTGAATTCCATCTGGGAGTCCATCTGTTCAAGGTAGCCAGATATGCCACGGACCGCGTCTACAAACGAAAATCGCGTCTGCAGACGAAAATTCTGGCAGCGCGAGCACGGCCACGGCCTGGCCGGGGATCCCGCCGCGCCGCGGCTTCCCGCAAGCCGGGAGCCGCCGGAGTTCACCACTGGCTGACTTGGTGGAATCCATGTTTGGTCGCGACTTGCCGGTGGCGCTCGAGTTCTACGACGGCGGGCGACTCGGGCCGGCTGACGCGCCCGCCACGGTCGAGGTGAGATCGCGCGATGCCCAGAGCATCTCACTGCGCTACGACGTCTCGAATGACTTCTACGAAACCGTGCTGGGGCCGGCGATGACCTACTCCTGCGCCCTGTTCACGGATCCGGGTGTATCTCTCGAGGCGGCTCAGTGGTCGAAGCTGGAACTGGTCTGCTCCAAGCTCGGCCTGACCCCGCAGCACGGCTGCTCGACGTGGGCTGCGGGTGGGGCTCGGTGGCCATTCATCCCGCCCGGCACCACGGGGCCGAAGTCGTCGGGATAACCCTGTCAGTGGAACAAGCGGACGGGGCCCGGGAACGGGTCGCCGCGGCGGGGCTGTCACACCTGATTGAGATTCAGGGTGCAGGATTACCGCGAGCTCCGGGGCGAGACATTCGACGCCAACAGCTCGATCGGCATGTCGGAACATGTCGGGGACCGTGAACTGCCTCAGTACTTCAAGACCCTGCGCAAGCTGCTCGTTGACGACGGCAGGCTGCTCAACCGCGCCATCGCACGCCCGGCCGGAGAACCGTCTGCCATCGCGAAGCGGACTTTCATGAGCCGGTACGTGTTCCCCGATGCGGCGCTCGAGGAAATGGGTGAGGTGGTGACTGCCATGGCGTCGGCGGGCTTCGAGGACAGTCGGCTGGGGATAGCGCAGATTCTTGGCACTCCGGGTGCGTCAGCTGAGTTCCCGCGACGCCCCGACTGGAGCCCCCAACCCGGTGGCACCGGCGGATCCCTTTGCCGTGGAGGACTCCACCCAATCAGGGGCAGATCAAGGCTGAGGACGGATGTGCCGCGGAGCGGGCAGCGGAAACGAATGGTCCATAGGATGACACCCGGAGAGCAAGGGGGATCCATGTGGATTCGTAGATGTCTGATCGCAGCAATGGTGGCTATGACCTCGATTGCCTGCGGTGCCAACTCGACTGCCTCTACGCCGGTGGAGAACCCAGATGAGGTCCTTGGTATAGCGGAGGACCGATCCACCTCGACCGAGTCCACGGACACCACAGGGACAACACAGGCGACACTCGACTCCGCCGACTTGCTGCAGGCAGAACCCGAGTATCTGTGTTCGGAGCCGACCACACCGCTCGAGAGCGTTCGGGTCTATCCCCTGGTGGACCCACCGATGGTGGAGTTGGAGGGGACTCGGGCGCACATGATTCCGCTGTTTGAACTTGATGGTGATGGTCTCCCCGACACGATGGTGAAGGTTGGTGATCATGATGGTGACGGTATCCAGGATCTGGTCGATGTAACGGAGGACCAAACGCTTCTGTATTCGGGTGCTTCGTTCCCGGCCGAAGACGGCGGGGCGGATGGGCGCTCTGTGGCGCCTTTGCTGGTGCTGCCAGGCCTGGCCATGGGAACCGTCGACGTGGGCCAGGATGCACCAGCGCTCGTTGTCGCAGCAACACTGGACTCCGACCCGCCGGTGGGCGTTCTCAGCATTGTTGACGAGAGGGGGATCAGACGGTTCTCAACAGCAGGGCTTCGGTTGGTGGATGATTATCTTGACCGCAGTTCGGGGGTTCAAGTCATCGAAGCCGATTCCGGACTGTTTCTGGAGCTGTCAAATACCTCCCGCTCGGGGAGCCGAAGGTATCGCTGGCGGATTGACTCCCCTTGCCCCGGATAGAGCGAGGCCATGGGTCGGTCGCGTCTCGGTGTGTGGGACCAAACTGGTGTGACAGTTCTGGGTTTCCGGTTCTGGGTTTCCCGTGTGGCCACACCGGCTTGAATACCACTGTCCAGAAGGCTTGGCGCCGTAGGCTGCGCGGTAGCAGAGACTTTGTGGAGGCCGTGTCAGTGAACAACAAGAAGTTCCGTAACACCTACTTCGTACTTTATGTGATTGCGTTGCTCGTGGCGTTCGCCGCGTCGATCCCCGTCAGTGATGCAGATTGGGATGTACGACTCGTCACAGTCATGACCGCGATGGCCCCTTGGGTTATCGCCGGGACGATCGTCCAGGTTGGTGGAGCGATCATCAACGCAATAAAGGGTGACGGAACCGCCTGACCATTGCCGATCAGTCTGAGGGAGACCCTTTCCCGCGCCGGACCTCGCGCTCGATGTCGGCCTCGGTGATCGGCTGCTGGCCAAAGGTTTTCCAGGCCGCGAACGCAATGCCCATCCCCCAGCCGAGGGTGACCCAGATCGGCCACGGCGGCATGGCGCGGTCGTGGCCGAACGCCCAGATGGCCCACAGGAAGGCGTTCACAATCACGTAGGCCACCAGCCCGCCGTAGAACGCCCGCTTCGCCTTGAGCCTGTCGAGTGCGAGCTGGCGTTCTCCCTTCGTGTCACTCATGGGTCCCATCGTACCGGCCATGGCAAGGGGGGAATCGTTGCAGGAGTAGGTTTTGGTCATGGCGACTGTTGATTCATCGGACCCAGATCCACAAGAGGACCCAAGTCCACCAGAGGGCCGAAATCCGGAGGAACTGACCAGGATCACCCACCGGACCCTTCCGTTCGCCGCTCACACAGGCATCAGAATCGATGTGGCGGAGCGGGGCAGAGTTCGCCTCACGATGCCGTTGGCGCCCAATGTGAATCACGTCGGGACGATGTACGCGGGCGCACTGTTCACACTCGCCGAGATACCCGGCGGCACGCTGTCGGCTACCACCTTCGATCCGGAGAGATTCTTTCCGATAGTCAAGGACATTCGGATCACATTCCTCAAGCCCGCAGTGACCGACATCTCGGTGGAGGTGTCCATGTCGGACGCCGAAGCTGAGCGGATCCTGGCCGAGGCCGAGGCCAACGGGAAGGCTGACTACACCTGGGAATGTGAACTTGTGGACACCAGCGGGGTGATCGTGGCGCGGACCACGAATCTGTATCAGATCCGAAGCAAGGACATGCCCCTGCGCACCGGCGGTTCGGCAACCTGAACTGCCGTCAGTCGCGGCTCAGGCTTTGGCTGACCGGCGCTGAATTGCAATGACCAATGCGCCGACCAAAACCAGCCCACCTGCGAACAACGCCACCTTGGCGACGTCTCCACCGGTGAAGGCCAACGATTCGGCAGACTGGGATTGTGCAGATGTGGACACAGTGCCCGAACCCGCGGCGCCCGGATCCCCGAGCTCCAGAGTGTTGGACAGAACCGCAGTGGTCGGGGGACCGACGTAGGGATCGCCGGAAACGCCCATATCCTGCGCTGAGGCACCTGCGGCCAACCCAAGTACCAATGCAAAGGCAATCGCCAAAAAGGTGATCAGTGGCCGAATTGTTCTTGTGCTCTTTTTCGTAGTCATCTTGCCCTCCAGCATCGAGACTTCACCCTGAATTCTACGGGCCGTCTCACCCGTCGACCAGCGAAGGGGATGTATTGCCCAGGACTACTTGCCATACAACCTCGCTGGGTGAAGACGGCGACACTGTGGGTCGAGGTTTTGTCAGGAGAGGGCGCTCAACTCCACCTGGCGAGGGAGCTGGTCATTGGTTTCTTGTGGCTGCGTGCGGCCAATGGTCCATGGGACTGGAGCGGAGCGGGCCGAGGGCAGGATGGTCAGTTGGCTCATGTCCGTCGGCAAGTTGAACTCCAGTACGACGGTTTCCGAGCTTCCTCTTGCAAGGTCAATCCACACTGCGTGGGTGTAGGCGGCTCCGTCTGGTCCGTTGGCCACCACCGGCAGGTCGAGCGCGTGCTCTATGTCGGTCACAGTGCCGGGCAGCACGAAATGAAGAAATCCCTGATAGGTGCCCTCTGGATATGTTGATCCCACCGCAGGACCAGCGACATATGGGGGCAATCCGTGTGGTGTGTTGTTGGTGAGTTCAATTTCCATTCGAAGGCGGGTTGATTCCGACCCACCAGAGCTTTCGGATTTGGTAAGGGTGACCGAAACGTCAAGGAACGGGTCGAGTTTGTCACCGCCGCGGTTGTCCAACAGCACGCCCAACTGGTTGTCCACGGTTTCGCCGTTGGCCCCAATGGCCTTCCAAGCTGCGTTTTGTTCCGGAATCGATGACCATGCGAGCAGGTGTCGTCCAGTGGCTACCGCCACAAGCACATCGAGCAACTCCGAGGCTGACACGTCGGTGTTGTTCAGTGCCTCCAGAACCGAAGTGGCAACCCGGCCGAGCCGGTCTCGCCTCTCATTCCGATCGTCTTCATAGGCTCTGTACTGTTCCAGAAGGATGTCCTGAGCAACGGTTTCGGCCGTCACCACGGTTGGAGCCTCTCCGACGACTCCGGGGACTTCCACGGGTCCGACCAGTTCGAGCAGTTGCTCCAGAGCCACCACGTCGACCGCCATCACGCCGTCGGTAGATCCGCGCCCGGACGATTCCCACATGTCGGAGGCCATCCGGGCGGACTCGTCGAATCGTGGGGTCAGGTTCACGTTGCGAAACTCGCGGTCGGGCTCAAGGGATCCCCAGAGTTGCTCGATTTCGGGATCCAGCTCAGTGCCGGGTTCAGCGAGAAGATCGCCGGTTGGCTCGAATTCTCCGAAGTGGAACTCGCCATCGGCCACCTCCAGCGGAGCCGCTTGCAGGAACATCCCCGAGCCCGAACGCATTTCGGCGTTGTTCGCTGCAAACAACAGATACCGCGATGGTCCCTGCAGAAACTCGGCAGTGCCCAGAGCAGCGGGAACTGCTTCGTCCAGACGTTGCTGTATTCGTCCAAGGCGTTCCGAGAAGTCATCCCGGGCCCGAGCGAGCGGAGGCAGGAGGCCGGCAATCGGTCCGAGACCCAGATTGGATACCTCGCCCTGAAATTGCAGCAAGGTGGTGCCGACATCAGCCACTGCCTGAGCGCGCCCTTCCGGCGTAGCAGCTTCTGAGTCCAACACTTCTGAGAGTCCGTCGAATGCCTCTGCGGCCGACTCCGAAACTGTGGCGGCCGAGCTGCTCAACTGATCTACTGAGTTCACTTGAGTTCCGACCACCGGCAAGAACCGCAACGGAGCGATTGCGGCCGAGTCGACCTGGGTGTTCGCTTGTTCGAATTCTGTGGCAGCGGAGCGCAGGACCTCTGATGCGTCATCGCCGAGGACTTCATCAGAGGTCGCGGCGTCCAGGAGTTCCCCTGTGGTGTCGGCGTTGAAGCCCTCCACACCGGTCAGAAGATCCATTCCGGCCTGCGCATGATCCGCCGCCCCTTTGAGGGCGAGCCCGGCGAACACTGCCCACGCGATGAGGGCCGTTGCGAAGAACAACAGGATCCAGCGAAGCGGGGGCCGACGCTTCAACCCCCGACTCGACTTCCGGCGATGGTGATGCGGCCGGCAGCAGAGTTCATCACGATATGCAACGTACCAAAGCGAGCTGCCCGGGGAATGTCGGTGCCGGCGATGTGCTCACCAGAGCGGGATCATCGGGATCAATCTCCGAAGCTGACGACCTGCTGATAGGTAGGGCGATTCTGCCAGCGCATCGGCGTGGCATTCGTGATCAGGGGCAGGAAACGAAGGTGTTCTCCGACTGTGATCTGGGGATATGGTCCAGCGTTCGAGACCGCTGCCGTCAGAGCTTCCGCGATCACGTTTGTGCAATCGGAGGATGATCCGGATCCGCAGAAAGAGTCCTTGCCCGCAGCTGATGCTGTCAGGTCGTCAAAGAGCAGGGAGTACCAGCCACCCTGGAAGGAACTGCCGATAAGTCCGGGGGCGTTGTCAGTCCCGGATGGTCGCCGCAGGTCATCCGAGGAGAAGAATCTGCCCAGTCCCGGTTCGAAAACCCCTTTGAGCAGCTCGGCGTGGAACCGGTCGGCGATGGGGATCACCTCAGCGTCATAGAACCCGTTGTTGTCGCGGTCGCGACGTTGGGAGCCCCCGGCAATCCAATCCCGAAGGTCGCTTGCCGCCGTGGCGACCTGTGGCGTCAATGCGGCGCCTTCGATCAGTGTGAGTGCCGGGGGGAGAACGGCCTCACCACGCATGTCGGTGGTGGCCACTTCCTGAACCAGTGTGACCAGGTCCGAGGCTTCGGCGTTCTGCACCGACTCGACCCGACGGCGCAGCATGTCGACCCGCTGCACACTTCCGATTCCCCAGTCGCCATCGGAGGCCTGCCATTGCGGTGCAATCCGGTTGTTCCAGGAGATCAGGTAGCCAGAGGAAGGGTTCACCACCTGAGGCTGCCGGCGGTAGTCGAGAAAACCCTTCCATTCCCATTCGCCTGTGCCCCACGTGGGCATGTCCGGATTCACCCCGGTTGCGCGAATCGGATACTTGCCGCTGTGGAAGAAGGCGATGTCCTGCGAATCCACGTAGACCCAATTGAAGCTCATCGGCACATCCGACATCACTCGGGCGAAGTCTGCACCTGAAGACACCTCACCCTGATTGAGCTTCCAGAAGCTGGGCACGGCGTTGGCTGCGAGCCCCCGACTGGCTCGCTGCTGGGAGACTGCAACCGGCTCTCCATCAACTGTCCCATCTCCCACAACGGGTCCGTGGACAGTTCTCCAGGCGGCTGTGGGATCCGGTCGGGTCATAGCAAGGCAGTCGCCGTTGAACATGTAGTGCGTGGACTCTGCTGTGGGATCTGATCCGTCCGGCTCACATAGCCTTTTGATGCGCTGATCTACGAGATCCGATCCGCCCGCCGTCGCTGTCCACGCATAATCCCGGGAGCGGCCGATGATCACCCACGGGCCGAGGCCGGGGAACGTGATGCCGCGGGCGTCGTACCCGGCACCGTGGAGCTCCATTTCGAAGAGGAGTTGAGGAGCGATGTAGGCGGACTGCGGACCACCAACGAGGACCGGGTGGCCGTTCGCCGAACGCTCGCCTGAGATTGCCACGTAGTTGCTCGCCGAGGGCGGTCGGGCCGGAGCCTTGGCCATGTCGGGTTCTGGGTCCAGAACGACATTTGCCGCCGGGTTGATCCTGTTTATCGTCCCCGCAGGGCCGGTATCGGTGTCTGCGAACAGCGGATACGGGAATGGTTGTTCGACGTGTGTTGTGGCAGCAGGATCATCTCTCATCCGCAGCATCTCGTAGAGTTCCGATGCTCGGGGTTCGCCGAATTCATCGGTGAGTTGGCGCCGGAACTCGGCATTGGAGACTTCGTCACCTCCGCCGGAACCGAAGATGTCATCAACGGTGATTCCCACTGCGACCACGTCTGCCAGCGTCCAGTGATGATCCGTCACCCCGAGGGCGACAAGGGCCGCAGGCATGGGGTTCACTGCTTTCCAGGCGTTGATCCCGTCGACGAAGCCCTCGGTGGCGGCTTGCATCCGCTTGCCGTCCGGCTGTCCAGCCATGACCGCCTCGATGCTCGCGTTCAATTCGTCGTCGGTGTAGTTGATTGCCGGTACGGTGCCGATCTGTGTGAATGCTTTGTCGATGTGGCTGAACCCGCCGATCATTTCGATCGTGCCGGTGCGTCCCAGGATTCGTGCGAGGTCTGCAACGAACATTCGGCCTTCGGCAACTGCCCAACCGGAGCCGAACCCAACTTGGTGCTCTGTGTCACCTGTGATGTGAGGCACTCCGTGGTTGTCCCAAGCGACCTCCACTCCCGGCTCCGGGGTTTCGACCTTCACGATCTCAGACGATGGATTGTCGACGGTCCCCAGAGTGGCCGCCTTGAAGTACCGGCCCAGGTTGTCGTCGGTCAGGGCGCCGTCTGCAACCACGTCGATCAATCGGTCGTACGGGCCGCGCTGGTCATCACTCCAGGCTGAGGTGAATCCGACCGTGTTGCCATTACCCGGTGGCAACACCGAATACGACTGAAGCGCCGGGTCGCCGACCGATTCCGGTTCCACGGGGTCGTCGTTGATCAGCGTTCCCGGTGGAACGGTGCAGGCGGCGGCGAGAATTGCCAGTGCTGCAACCGTGATGGTCAGACGTCGCAAACGCGCGGCTGGACTCAAACCATTTGACTCGTTCTTCACGATCTCTCCCGTCCCGTGAATCGGTGTTGCGGCCTCACCATAGTTGCCGCGTTCAGCCGTCCCAGTTGCTGTCTTCGTAGAACTGCGAGTACCACTGGCGGAACTCGGCGATGTTTCCGTCGCCTTTCACCAGGATCGGCCGGTTCCGATATACCTTGTCCCGCCAGATCGGAATGTCGGCCAAGATGCCGAACTCACCCGTGACACCGTCGATCATCTCCTCCGCCACGTGTTCGACGTTCCTGGGGAAGAAGAAGTGCCAATTCAGACGGGCATGGTGCCGGTCGATGGGAGTTGTGGTGGCGTAGATGGTCATCAGGTCCGTGATGCGCAGCAATGCAATGCCGGGACCGTAGGTGTAACGGACGAAATCCGGACCCTCGGGGAGGCTCTCCACAACCTCCGAGAAGTAGCCATTGGGGATGAACCGGGACGTGTCGTTGGGGATGTTCGGTCGGCGGTGCACGTAATGCAGATGGGCATAGTCGACATTGTTCTCAGCCATCTCGCCGAGTGCGGCCTTCATTTCGAATTGCCACACGTGGGCAGCTGACCATTGCGGGTCGTCGGCCTCGGAGACCCTGGGGATTTCGTACTGGGGAGCCTTTCCGCCCGTGTGATACCAGAAGTAGACGAAGCCGTCCTGTTCCCGCACCTCATATGAGGGCACACAGGCGCGAGAGGGGATTCGGGCATCGCTGTAGGGAATCTCCACACAGGTGCCGTCGGTATCGAACTTCCAGCCGTGATACGGGCAGTTGATGTCCTCACCGGTCATCCAGCCACCCCCAAGGTGGGCGCCAAGGTGTGGGCAGTGGGCGTCCATCACCGTTGCTACTCCGGCTTCGGTTCGCAGGACAACGAGTTCCCGACCCACCGCTATCACGGATTTGATCTCACCGGCAGCCAGATCAGCACTTGCCGTGATCGAGAACCATCCGTTGGGGATTGGCGGTGGATCCGGGCGTTCGGGCAGCTCGTAGGTGAAGCCGTAATCGCTCGTTTGACCCTCGGTGTTGGCCGGATTGTCGATCGAGGAGAACTCGGGCTTCGGGATGACGGCTTCGTGTACGGCCTTGACGTACTGCTCGGCTCGCTCGGCTTCTTCGGAAGCCCGCTCTTCGGTCACATCGCTCATGATTTGTTTCCTTCAGCCGTGTGGTACGTCTGCGGTTTGGGTGCGCCGCGTTCGCCGGGCCAGCGTGATCCGCCGATCGTGTCGGCATGCGGCCAGAAGGCATCGGGATCCAGTGGGCCTGCCACGGCAATCGCGCGTGCGGTGTGGTGGGTGGTGGCCAATTGTGCCGAGACAAACTCTCTCATCGGCAGCAATGCCGTGTACGGATCCCAGGGACTGTCACGCAATGTGAGGTCACCCTCGAGCGATTCGATGTGGGTGGTGATTCCGGCCGCGCGCACTTCCACCACATGTGGCGGATAGTCGTACTCTCTCTCGACGCCGCCCACCGCTCGCGACGCCTTTATCCACCACTCGCTGCTTTCGGTCTCGACGCCGTCCGGCTCAACGGTGCCGGTGGCCACACCCTTGTATTCGAGGAACGTGTAGCCCTGATGGCTGCACCGGGCCACGATTTCATTGCCAAGACGGAAGTACCGGATGCTGCAGGGGAACTTTGGTTGGCCGTTGGTTTCACGGCTCACGAAGATCGCTGACTCCTGATCGATCCCGATGCCGAGTGTGTACTGTCCGTCGATCCCGTCAAAGGAAGCGGGGACTTTGGTGCTGACGCCGAACTCCGGTTCACCGTGCACCGCAACGCAGTAGATCCCAATCGTGACGATTGGGTCATCGCCCGGATTCAGACCTGCCGGCACCAGGTCGGCCATCAGCGTCGGGTCGGTGCGGTACTTGATGACCAGCTTGGGCCAACCGTTGGTTTCCCCCGGCCTGGTCATTGGCGTGTCAGTCATTCAGATCTCCCATATCTCGATTGCCCGGATCACACGCTGCGGTCTCTGAGTCCGGGACGAACTGGTCGATCACGGCTGTGATCGTGGTATTGAACAGAGTCTCCAGATCGGAGGGTTTCGTCAGCGCCTTGAGTGTTGTGGCGGAAACGTTGTCGTCTTCGACCGTCGACCAGATTTCGGTCCCGTGTATGCCGGTCGATCCGGACGCGGGGCTTCGCAGGGCCATCACCAGGAACCCCGCCACGCATGCGATGATGGCCTGCAAGGCGTCCCGAGCTTTCGCTCCGCGAACACCGGCCGATTCGAATTCACGCAACATCGCCAACTCCATTGGCATCTCCAACAGAGTGGTGGCGTCCATGCGGTGGGCAAGTGACGTTACGTTGCGGTGTGCTTGGGCATTTGTCCAGATCTGTCGGGCAATGCAGAAGACCCGTTCTCCGGGATCCTCGCCGAGGATTTCGGCCTCCGCCTGTTGGCGCGATAGCAGTTCGATCACAGCGGTGAGGAGCTCTTCACGTCCGCCGACGTGCCAGTAGATCGTGGTGGTGGTCACACCGAGTTCGGCGGCCAGCGCCCGCATCGTGAGAGCTTCTGACCCATCGCGCTCGATCAGGTCGAGGGCGCGTTGGATGACCTCGTCCCTGTCGAGTCCCACTCGACGACCGGTTCCCTCGTTTCGGGTGACAATTGTGCTCATTGAGAGTTGTGCTTGTGGAGAGAATTCCTGCGTTCGCTCTTGAACAGTGTGCAAGAGTCTTGGACACTGTTCAAGAACTTCTTTCTACATCCCGCTGGGACCTCCATGCGGGCCGAACCGATCAGGGAGCAAAAATGGGGAATCCATTCGACGGTGTTGACACATCCAACACGCCGTACACGATTGTTTCTTCGGACACACATGCCGGACTGCAGGTGGAGGAATACAGGGAGTACCTGGAGTCCAGGTTCCACCCGGACTTTGATGAGTGGGTGGAGACCCGCCACATGCACCGTCGACTGATGGAGGAGGTCAACGGGGAATACGTTGCCCAGTGGGAGGGTGAGAACGAACTCGGCCTTCAAGGTGCATATGACCCGGAGATCCGCGACAAGGAGCTGGACGCCGACGGCATCGCCGGTGAGGTGATCTTCGCCGACGGCGACGCGGTGACCGGTCAGGAATCACCACCCTTCGGTGCGGGGCTGGCCGCCGGTCAGATCACCGATCCCGAGCTGGCGTTCGCCGGTGCTCGTGCGCACAACCGCTGGCTCGAAGAGTTCTGTGCCACAAATCCCGTCCGCCGCGCCGGCGTGGCGCTCGTGCCGGTGATCCACGGCGTGGAGCAATCAGTGAAGGAAGTCGAGGCGTTGGCCGACAAACCCGGCATCAGGGGAGTCATGGTCCCCACGATGTGGCACGACAATCCTTCCTACGGCCACGAGTCCTACGATCCGTTCTGGGCGGCCTGTGCCGATGCCGGCCTCGTTGTTCACACCCACTCGGGTGAGGGCGACTGGGATGCATACAATGGCAACCTGGCCCAGTTCGTGCTGGAGGTTCCCTTCTGGACTCACCGCATCCTGTGGCAGTTGCTGCTCTCTGGAACCTTCGACAGGTTCCCGAATCTGAAATACGCGGTCGTGGAGTGCGGCTCCTATTGGCTCGGCGACCTGTTGTGGAAGGCCGACACCAGCTTCGGCGCCAACTCGAAGGTGAAGAAACTCAACTCGATGACCAAGGGTCTCGTCGAGAAGTTGCCTTCGGAGTATCTCGGAACGAACGTATTCATCGGCGCATCGGCGATGAGCACCGAGGAGATTCGCCGGCGCCACACCAACGGCATCGACGCCCTCATGTGGGGCACTGACTATCCGCATCCCGAAGGTTCGTGGCCAAACACGGTGGAGCGACTTGAGACCGACTTCCAGGAAGTCTCGATCGAAGACACTCGTCTTCTGCTCGGTCTCAACGCCATCGAGTGTTACGACCTTGACGCCGACGGACTGGGGGAAATAGCTGCCCGCGTCGGGCCGACCCCAGAGAAGCTCAATCAGGACCCGGATCTGCGCACACCGGACAACGCGATCCGTGAGGCCCGCTGGTGGTTCGATGCCTACGGGATGGAATGGAAGGACTGAAGGTGAGCACAGAACCGACCTCGCAGGGATCCCGTCTGGACATTGCACGCC
>JAHRAZ010000047.1 GCA_020027475.1 Microthrixaceae bacterium | reverse complement strand
CAGGCATGTCGCTGCCCGACCTTGCTCCGAAGACCCAGAAGGTGCTGCGCAAACACATACCCGGTTACCTGAGGGTGTCGAATCCGGTGGACTCGGGCGGACCGCCGAGTTCCGATGACCGCGGCATCGAAATACTGCGGGCAATCGTGAAGGACCCCAACATTGATCTGGTGATCATCCCCATCACCGGAGCTCTGGCCAGCCTGTCGGTGCCGTTCACTCGCGACATCGCAATCGTGGCCAAGGAGACCGACAAACCGATCTTCGTGGTCTGGGGTTCGCCCACCTGGGACGACGTGTACGAAAACACACTCCTGCCGGCCCAGATCCCCGTGTTCCGCACCTTCAACAACTGTGTGAACAGCGCCAAGGCCTTCTTTGACTTCCACGAGTTCGCCGAACGGTACAAGAGTCCATTCGCCAAGGTTGCCAAGAGACCGTCGAAGGTGAAGGCAACCGTCGCCTCCCTGATGGAGGGGTCCGGTGCGCTCGCCGAACATGAGTCGAAAGCTGTGCTCTCCGCATACGGGATCCCGGTCACGCACGACATCTTGTGCACATCCGCCGCCGAGGCAGCCAGGGCGGCCAGGGAACTGGATCAGGGCCGTGGCGTGGTGATGAAGGTGGCATCGCCCGACATCCTGCACAAGAGTGACCTTGGACTGGTGAGGGTCGGCGTCAGCGGGCCGACAGCCGCAAAGTCAACCTTCTCCAAGATGCTGAACATCGCCCAAGCTCAACCCGGCGCCGCCATCGACGGGATGCTGGTGTGCGAAATGGCTGCACCCGGAGTGGAGTGTGTGGTCGGCGTGAGCCAGGACGATCTGTTCGGACCGGTAGTAATGTTCGGCCTCGGTGGAGTCTTCGTGGAGGTCTTCGAAGACGTGGCCTTCAGGGTCCCGCCGTTCGACCGCGCAGAAGCGCTTCGCATGATCGAACAGACCAAGGGTTCCAAGCTGCTCGCCGGCACCCGGGGTCAGCCCAAGGCGAAGGTGAGCGCGATCACCGACGTTCTCATGAAGGTCCAGAAACTGGCTCTGGATCACGCAGACTCCCTCGCCGAACTGGACATCAACCCCTTGGTCGTGAATGCAGATGGAGCGGTGGCCCTCGACGCTCTGATCGTCCGCGGGGACTAGTTGGCAGCGAAAGGCAGGCTCGCGTACCGCCTCACGAAGGGTCCGGGAGCAAACTCACCTGCTTCGTAATCCACCTCGAAGTTAGGTGCCGCGGCCAGCAGCTCCTCCAATGTGACACGCGCCATGAGCCGGGCCACAGCGGCGCCGATGCAGTGGTGCGCCCCGTATGAGAACGTCAGGATCTTGTCGATCTTGCGAGTCACGTCGCACTCATGTGCATCCGGTCCGAATTCGCGCTCGTCCAGATTGGCCGAGCCGTACAGGAGCATCACCTTGCGGTCCTTTGGGATGACGCGCCCGCGGAGTTCGACGTCGCTAGTGGTCATTCGGGCCAGACCCTGAGCGGGCGATGAGAGGCGCAGGAACTCTTCCACGGCGTTCGTGATCAAGTCTGGGTTCTCCACAAGCAGACGACGCTGATCCGCACGACGCGTCAGGTGTTCCGCGGACACGCCCAGCAATCCGGTGGTGGTGTCGTTGCCTCCGGTGACCATCGTGAAGGCAAACCCGAGGATCTGGATGACCGACACGTCGGCGCCATCCTGCTCAGCTTTGATCAGGGCACTGATCATGTCGTCGGTCGGGTCTGCGCGGCGGCGTTCGATCAGATCCGCGAAATAGACGAGAAGGTCGCTCACGGCCGCCCCGACGGCAGTCTCCTCTCCGCCGGCATTCGCAGCAACGATCGCATCGGTCCACCCATCGAAGGCATCGCGATCCTCCGGAGGGACTCCCAGATAGTGAGCCACCACGAAGCTCGGCAGCGGTTTGAACAGCTCGGCCACTATGTCGCCACTGCCACGCTGCACGAGGGGACCCAGCCGATCACGCACGAACTTCCGCACGTCACCTTCGATCTCGTTCACCGCCCGCGGAGTGAAACCCCTGGAGATCAGACGCCGGAACTTGGTGTGTTCCGGTGGATCCATCATCACGATCGGAGCAGCGTCAGCGTCCAGACCCGCCTTCTCCCGTTCCCCGTAATTGAAGGTCAGTCCCTGAGCGGAGGAGAAGGTGGAGGTGTCCCTCGCGGCGTCGAATATGTCGTCGAAGCGACTCAGTACCCAGTAGTCACCGTCTTGCACATGATGGACCGGATCGTTGTCCCTAAGGTCCCGGTACATCTCCGATACGTTTCGCCAGGCCTCCCCGCCGGCAGGCACGAAGCCGGTTACAACTGTGGACATTGTCTTCCCCGATGTGTAAGTGATTACTTACACACAAGTTAGGGTCGAAAGACACGCCGGTCAACACACACAGGCCGACACGAGCCACCAAGACCTCTTCCAGGATCCTCTTCCGAGGCTGCGTCAGAGCATTTCGCGATGACGAAAGACGAACTCGGTCCAGTGATCCACCCATGCCGAGAACATGACTTCCTGGGGGATGCCCAGCGGCAGTGATCCCACGGCGATGAACTGCTGGCCGTAGAAACTGAGGGACCCGGCCATGAGCATCGCCGAAGTGTTCAGATCGGCGAAGTCGGAGCCCAGGTGCACTGACAACCAATCGACGAACCAGCCGTATCCTTCCTCCACCACCACTCCCAACTCTGCGCGCAGTCGGTCCGGGAGAACCTGCCCGTCGCCCATCAGGGCAAACGCGCCCTGATTCTCCACCCACAGTCCGGTGAACAACTCCGAGACCGCCACGAGCTCGGCGTGGGGATCGCCGGCGGTCAGCACTTGCGGGACAAGCGATCGGAACTGGCGGAACCGGTCGGCGAGGTTCGTCAGCACCTCCACTCCCAGATCCTCCTTCGAGGAAAAATGCCGGTACATCGCGCCGCTGCCCGGACTCAGTCCAGCAGCGGATTCGATGTCGGCCACCGTGGTGGCCGCGTATCCCCTCTGGGCGAAGAGTTCGAGGGTCGACGAGAGCAACCTTTCGCGCCGGAGCGCCGGTTGCTGTCCGGTAGGTTCAGCCATCAGGAGGATTCTGCCATGCGATTCACATATGCCGAATCAATGATCGACCCACTGATGTACGCACCGCTCGCTCGATCGGCGGAAGTCTCGGGCTTCCACTCCATGGTCATCCCCGATTCGATTGCGTATCCCAGGGAATCCGATTCGATCTACCCGTACACACCCGACGGATCCCGGGAGTTCCTCGAGGACAAACCGTTCATCGAGCCCTTCTCGCTGATCCCGGCCCTGGCCGCGGCCACCGAGACGCTGCGTTTCGTCACGTTCGTCCTGAAACTCCCGATTCGGCATCCGGTTCTCGTGGCCAAACAGGCAACGGGTGTGGCGGTGCTTTCCGGCAACCGTCTGGCACTCGGTGTGGGATCGAGCCCCTGGCCCGAGGACTACGAACTCACCGGTGTCCCCTGGGAACGTCGCGGGAAACGCATGGACGAATCCGTTCAGATAATCAAGGGTCTGCAAACCGGGAAGTACTTCTCATGGAGTGGGGAGATCTACCAAGTGCCCGAGGTGAAGATCTGTCCGGTCCCCACGAAACCGATCCCGATACTCATCGGCGGCACCTCCCCACCGGCGCTTCGCCGTGCGGCTCGCTTGGGCGACGGTTGGCTGCACGCCGGGGACGAGGCAGACCTGGAGACCCAGATCGACCAGCTGCATCACGAACTGAAGCTGAACAACCGGTCCACGGACGACTTCGAGATTCATGTGATCTCACTGGATGCATACAGCCCCGACGGCATTCGGCGACTCGCTGCCAAGGGAGTCACTGACGTGATCGTGGGTTTCCGGGATCCATACACCACGGCTCAGGACACGGAGTCACTCGAGACAAAGGTCGCCGCGATGCACCAGTACGCCGAGGCGGTCATCTCCAAGATCTGACGCATGGACTCAGGTCCACTGATGACTCAGGTCCACTGATCCGGAAATCCATTCACTCGCCAAGTTGACGCACGCGTCAACTACCGTCGGGACCGATGAAAGACCAGACGGCCGTAGCGGGCATCGGTAGCACCGACTTCGCCAAGTCTCTCGAACCATCCGAACGCGACCTCGCCCTTGAAGCCATCAGCGCGGCCGTCGACGATGCCGGCCTTCATCCGTCCGAGGTGGACGGAATGGCCTGCTACTCGATGGAGGCCACCGAAGAAGTCGACATCGCCCGCAACATGGGATTCGGTGACGTCACCTGGTTTTCCAAGGTGCCCTATGGCGGAGGTGCCGGATGTGGTGTGGTCGGCCAGGCAGCCATGGCCGTGGCAGCCGGGCAATGCTCGGTTGCAGTGGCGTGGCGCAGCCGCAAACGGGGTGCCCGCTCGTCCCGGCCGTGGGCAGGTGTGAGTGACCGCGTCTCCGGAGATCAGCAGATGTGGACCCGCCCGTACGGTCTGTTGCGCCCGGTCGACGAGATTGCGATGCTCACCCGGCGATACATGCACTCCTACGGAGCCACCCGGGATCATCTGGCAAATGTTGCCTTGGCTGCTCGCAGGCATGCCAACAACAATCCTGCGGCCGTCATGGCTGATCGCACAATGACCCGTGAGGACTACATGGATTCCCGCATGATCTCCGAACCCCTTTGCCTGTTCGACAATTGTCTCGAAACCGACGGTGCCTGCGCCGTGGTGATTACCAGCGCCGACCGTGCGAGAACACTGCGGAACCCCACTGTGCTGATCCACGCCTGGGCACAGTCCTTGCCGTCCCAGCATCAGACCATGACCAACTTCTTCTGTGAGGATCCCCTGAGGGGTCCGGCGTGGTCGTGTGCCAAGAAGTTGTGGTCACTCTCCGATGCTGGTCCGGCCGATGTCGATGTGGCCCAGCTGTACGACGCATTCAGCCCCCTGGTGTTGTTGTCGCTGGAGGGCTACGGGTTCTGCGAGCGAGGCGACGCTGGGGAATTCACCGATGATGGCGGCATCGAAGTCGGGGGGCGCCTCCCGGTGAACACCTCCGGGGGCGGCATGAGTGAGGCATACCTGCACGGTTTCAATCTGATCACCGAAGCCGTCAAGCAGGTTCGCGGCGAATCGACAAATCAGGTGGAGGATGTCGAGTTCTCCCTATGCACTTCGGGCGAGGGTGTGCCCACTGGAGCAATCCTCTTTCGGGGCGAACGATGATCGAGGGCCAGCTCCTGCCGGAACTCAACGAGTTCACAGAGCCATTTCATGAGTTCGCCTCCAGGGGTGAGCTACGGATTCAGAAGTGCGAGTCGTGCGGAGTCCTGCGAATGCCCCCCAGACCCATGTGCCCCGCCTGTGGCTCCACCTCCTTCGTCTGGCAACTCATGAGTGGCCGGGGCCGCGTGTGGTCCTACGTGGTGGCCCATCCGCCGTTGTTGCCGGCTTATGCGGAGTTGGCCCCATATGTCGTGGCGATCGTGGAACTGGAAGAAGATCCGCTGATACGACTGTGCGGGAACCTGGTCTTTGACTCCACGGGACCGATCAACGAGGTTCAGGCGTCGGACGTGACCATCGCGCAGGAGGTAACCGCAGTCTTCCCACCCGCGGACGACGGCTTCGTACTGCCGGCCTGGCAGATCACTGGTGCCACCCAGCCGACGTGACTCGATCGGGCTGGCGGCTCAATCAAGAGCGCGTAACTCAATCAGGTGCGGGAGTGGGCGCAGCGCGTTCCGCCAGGTCGATGATCCTGATGGGAGCATCGGGTCTGACCAGGACCTTGCCGGATGACACGGGTTCCACGTTGACGTCCACCGCGTTGGCCCGGAGTGCTCCCACCGTGCATTCCTCGCGTGGCCGCACGGAGAACGGGTCGTAGTTGAATATCCTCATGGCATTCTCGTGCGTGATCGCATTGATCTCGTCGTCCGGGACTCCATCCAGTGAACGCATCAGGCGCTCCGGAGATTCCGGCCACGTGGAGTCACTGTGCGGGTAATCACATTCCCAGCACATCGTCTCAACGCCCACGTCATAACGGTTCTTCATCCCGACGGCGTCATCGATGAAACAAGTGATGAAGCGCTCCTTGAACACCTCCGATGGCAACATGTTGCCCGGCATGTCCTGACCGGTCCACGCCCGGTGATGCTCATAGACGTAGTCGACACGCTCGAGGAAATACGGAATCCACCCGGTTCCGCCTTCGCTGAGCGCAAACCGCACGTCGGGGAACTTCACCAGCACCCGGGACCAGAGGATGTCGGCAGCGGCCTGGACGATGTTCAGTGGCTGCAATGAGATCATCACGTTGATCGGCGCTTCGATCGAGGTGATTGTCAGCTCCGAGGAGGAGCCGATGTGGAGGCAAACCACTGTCCCGGTTTCCGACACTGCCTCCCAGAACGGATCCCAGTGGTCATTGTGGAAGCTCGGCCACCCGAGCTTCTCCGGGTTCTCCGAAAAGGTCACCGCGTGGCAACCCTTCGCAGCCACCCTCCGCACCTCCGCGGCCATGAGTTCGGCGTCCCAGATGGGCGGCAGCGAAAGCGGAATGAAACGCCCCGGATAAGCCCCGCACCACTCATCGATGTGCCAGTCGTTGTATGCCTGGAGCATCGCAAGAGCCACTGTACGGTCTTCGGTCCTGCTGAAGAGTTGCCCGCAGAACTGGGGGAAGCTGGGGAAACACATTGATCCCAGAACTCCATTGGCGTCCATATCCCGGACGCGTTCATCGATGTCGTAGCAACCCTTCCGCATCTCCGCGAACGTGGTCGGGTCGATTCCGTACTCTTCCGGCGGCTTGCCGGAGACGGCATTGAGGCCGATATTCGGCAATTGCTGCCCTTCGTACAACCAGACGTCGCTTCCGTCGGCGGCCCGGATGACCTTCGGTGCAAGAGAGCGGAACTTCTCCGGCAGATGGTTGTCGAACATGTCCGGTGGTTCAACCACATGGTCATCCACGGAAACAAGGATCAGATCAGCAATGTTCATGTCGGCTTCTCCATTGCGTCCATTGCGCCATCCACGCACCAGACCCGTTCGGGATTCATGACCGGTGAATGATGTTCGTCTGGGCGGTCAGCACGTTGCCGCCACCGTCGTCGGTGTAGGTGTGCTCGATCACCATGAACGTCATCGTCTTGTCGCCAGTGGGTTTCTGATAGATGTCCTTGACCACACCGTCGTGACGAAGCACTTCTCCCACCACCACATCGCGGTGATAAGTGAAGGCCTGTTCACCGTGAAGAATCAATCCACCGTTGGCCATCAGGGCACCCATCACCTCACCCATCGGGTTTATGCCACCGGTGGTGTCCTCAGGTTGAATTTCCTCGAACTTGCACCATGACTCCGCCGCCGAGAAGAAGAAGGTGGGTGGGGTGGTCACGCCATCGAAGCCGGCGTTGCGGGCCGCTTCGGCATTCTTGAACACTGGATTGTTGTCGAGGACCGACTCGGCGAACGCTGACACCGGAGCTCGCTCCACTGTCAGCAGATCACTCCCCGTGGACATCCCTATGTACTTGTCGAAATCGATTCCATCACTCGATTCAGCCACTGTTTGCTCCCTCGACCACGGTTGTGTTGGTACGGTATTGTCACCCACCTGACATGAGTGTCAGTTGGTGATTACATCTAATCACAAGAACTCCGCCCGGGGCGGGGATTGGGGAAAAGGGCTATGGGAATACTCGACGGCAAAGTGGCGATCGTAACGGGAGCCGGGCGCGGTGTAGGCCGGGGTGAGGCCATGGAAATGGCTGCCCAGGGAGCCAGAGTCATCTGCAACGACCTTGGCGGCTCATCCAAGGGCGAAGGATCAGACGCCTCTCCTGTGGACGAGACAATCAAGATCATTTCCGAGCGCGGCGGCGAGGCGATGGCCAACTACGACGACGTCAGCTCGTGGGATGGGTCCGCGGCGATCGTGCAGCAAGCTCTCGACACATGGGACGCCCTGGACATCGTGGTGAACAACGCCGGCATCCTGCGAGACTCCTCCATCGTGAAGATGAATGAGAACGACTGGGACATGGTGATCTCGGTCCATCTCAAGGGGACATTCAACATGACTCACCACGCGTGCAGTTGGTGGTCCGACGAGTCAAAGGCCGGCAGGATCCGCAAGGCAGCCATCGTCAACACCGTTTCATCGGCCGGTTTGCAGGGCAACAGGGGCCAAGCCAACTACGGCGCAGCCAAGGCCGGCATAGCGGCGCTCACCGTGATCACTGCGCTCGAAGGTGAACGCTATGGCGTGCGTGCAAATGCAATCGCCCCCGGCGGCGCCACACGGATCGTTCACGAGACGATGCCGCAGATCCCGTTGCGTGAGGCCAACGATGTTCCCGACGGCGAGTTCGAGAAGCTGAATCCCGGCAACTCCGCTCCGATGGTCGCCTGGTTGGCGTCGGATGAGGCCCTGATGGTGACGGGTCAGGTGTTTCGCGCCGTGGGATCAGACATTTCGAAGTACAACGGTTGGGCGGTCGGAGAAACGGCATCCAACATCGTCAAGGGCGAACCGCAGAAATGGGATCCCGAACGACTCACAAGCGCCCTGGGCAAAGATCTGTTCGGTACGCGCCCCGGTGGACTCAAGATGAGCAACAGCCGCTAGGTTTCCTCGGATGACAGCACCGGCAGAGCGATCCTGGGAAACACTGGCGTACGAAGAGACCGACGAAGGTGTGGCAATCGTCACCCTCAACAGGCCGGACGTCCACAACGCATTCAACCGAACCATGCAGCGGGAACTGCACGACATGTGGCGGTCTCTCCGCACACATGATCAGGTGCGGTGCATCGTATTGACCGGAGCCGGGGAGAAGGCATTCTGCACGGGCATCGACCGTGCAGAGCAGATGGGCGGGGACAGCTCGCTGCTCGACACCGACGATCACCGCATTGGAGCGGCAGGAACCCCATTCCAGTTCGATGATCCCGGTGACCTGATCGGCCCCAAGACGGCCGATCTCTGGAAACCCGTGATCGGAGCCGTCAACGGAATGGCCTGTGGCGGTGCGTTCTACCTTCTGGGAGAGACCGACTTCCTCATCGCCGCCGAGCATGCCACGTTCTTTGATCCGCATGTCACCTACGGAATGTGTGCCACCTACGAACCGATTCACATGCTGTCCAAGATGCCGTTCGGCGAAGTCATGCGAATGAGCATCATGGGCAATCATGAACGTCTCTCGGCGGAACGCGCCTTTCAGATCGGGATGGTCACCGACGTCGTGCCCGGAGACGAGCTTCAGGCCGAGTCTCGACGTGTTGCCACCGCTGTGGCCTCCGCCCCGACTGTGGCCGTGCAGGGAACCGTCCGCTCGATCTGGGCCGGTCTGGAACTGGGCCGAACCCAAGCTCTGCGGCAGGGCTATTCGTTCATAGGACTCGGTACCAACGACGAGTCTCTCGCTGAAGGGCAAGCCGCGTTCTCCTCCGGCAAACGCATCGAGTGGCGCCTCCGCTGAAGCTCCCATGGTCTTTGGTGCTCCAAGTGACCGGTGCTCCGATGTGACCGGCTCCAGGAGTCATCGCTGCCGGGATTCGGTGTGCTGGACCTTCGCCCCGCAGCGCTGCTCCAAAGCCCGTTCGGCGGGCCGGGGAATCTGGGCGGTCCGTCAGGCAGCAGCGAAGAACGACCGATGCAACACCGTGGCGGCAGTTTCGATCACGTGCGGTCGGTCCTGCAATCCACGGTTCACCACCAGATATGTGAACCGCTCGATCAACGAAACGAGCGCCGCCACACGAAGGTCGGCATCTTCAGGATGACTCTGGCCGACCCTGTGCAACAACGCCTCCGACACCCGCGCCAAGCTCTCAATGCCCAGCTCCGCGAGCTCGGTGTTCTCCGACTGGTTCTCTATCCATGACCTGATGACAGTGCCGTAGGATTCGTACATCTCCACGAATTCGAGCAGCCATTCACGGACGAACACCTGCCCCGACGGTGTGTCCGGCACGTCACCCAGGGAAGCGGTCAAGCGGCCGAGTTCGTCGACACACTGTTCGGCCAGGGCCAACACGAGTGCATCCTTGTTCCTGAAATAGGAGTAAAAGGTTCCATGAGATACTCCCGCAATTTCCACGACGTCATCCACGCGTGCGGCATGGTAACCACGATCTGCGAGAACGACCGCGCCTGCTTCCATCAGGCGGGAGCGGGTTCGTGAACCGACCTTGCCCGAGATGGCCACACCTGAGTGTTCCGAAGAACCTGATTCTTCTGGCCCACGTGACTGACCTGATGGAGACATCTTGATGATTCTGCTTTCCAAAGCTCGGCGGTCCGGTGCTTTCTGACACTCTACGAACGGCCGCGGAACGGTTCGGGGATCGTACCGCCTGGGTGTCACCCAACGGGCTGAAGCTCTCATACGCCCAAGCCGACCGGCTGGCCGATGAGGTCGCCGCCGGTCTGGGTGCCGCGGGCCTGGAGCCCGGAGACGTACTGGGACTGGTGCTTCCACCGTCGGTCGAGTACATGGTTTCCTACCTGGCCGCAGCCCGCCTCGGAGCGATCACGGCCGGAGTGAATCACCGTCTCACCCGAGCCGAGCAGCAGAAACTTCTGGATCTGGTAGGCCCCTCGCTTGTCCTCGACGCTCAAGGTGGCCCCGACGCTGACGGCTCCTCCCAACTTCACAACGGCTCCAGGCCCCGCCTCGGCTCGCGGACTTCGCCCCCGGTGCTGCGCGTTGATCCGGCCGAGTCAATCGACGGATTCCTCGCCGAACTTCGCGGCGTCCCTGCGAGCACCGGAGTTCAATACTCCCGCGACCGCGCCGTTGCGATCGTGTTCACCTCGGGCACAACCGGCAGGCCGCGAGGAGCAGTGTTCTGTGGAAGGCAACTCGAATTCATCACCTCCATTGACACGGGGAACGTCTGGGGTGACCCGCTCAAGCCGGGGTTCCACACCCTGTCCGGAATGTCACTGACCCATCTGGGTCCGATGACGAAGCTGCCGGGAAACCTCATGCGGGGTTCCACGACACATCTGCTAGAGCACTGGTCTCCACTCACCGCGCTCGAGTTGACACAACGCCATCAGATGCCGGTACTGGCGGGAGTGCCGACCCAGATCGCCCTGATGCTGCATCACGAGAGGTTCGATGATTTCGATCTCTCCTGCGTCCAGGCAGTGATCATGGGTGGCGGCCCTGCAAGTCCCGGACTGATCTCCGAGGCTCGGGACCGACTCGGGGTTCCTGCGATGCTTCGGTACTCCTGCACCGAGGCGGGCACCGGCGTCGGGACCCAGCCGACAGATCGGCCCGATGAAATTCCGGGGACCGTTGGCAGGCCGCACGAGGGAGTCGAGTTGACCATCCGGTCCGCCGCCGGGGAGTTGTTGCCCGACGGTACCGAAGGTGAGGTCTGCCTGAACTCGCCGGGGGTGATGTCGGCGTACTGGGGTGATCCCGAGGCGACCGCTGTGGTGTTCACCTCCGACGGAGCAGTCCGAACCGGCGACACCGGCCGGCTTGTGAACGGATCGCTGGTCCTCGTGGGCCGTTCCACTGACATGTTTGTGCGGGGAGGCAACAACGTTCATCCGTTGGAAGTGGAAGCGGTCCTCGAGAAACACCCGAAGGTGCGCGAGGTCGCAGTCATCGCACAGAGCGATGAAACCATGGGCGAGATCGGAGTGGCAGTGGTGATCCCGGCGGAGGAGCCACCTCCGACACTCGAAGACCTCCGTAAGTTCGCCGGCGCGGAACTGGCAGGATACAAGCTGCCCGAACGGCTGGTCATCACCAAGGAGTTCCCCTTGACTGCGATGGACAAGCTCGACCGTGCGGCGGTGGCCGCCCTGGCCGAGAATCAGCTTCGTAAACCCGGTATCGAAACGGATCGCAACCAATGAGGCCATCTTTCGACTCGAAACGGCCTCTCGGGCACTTCGGCCGCAGCCGCGTCGGACACCACCAGTACCGGCTTCGCAGCACGGTGCCCCGGACTAGGTTGAGATGATGCCGGAAACCAGACCAATTGCGCTCGTCACAGCTCCGTTCCGCGGCCCCGGGTTGGCCATCCTTGAAGATGTGGCGGATGTGATCCTCGACCCTTGGATCGATCATGTGCCCATGCGGGTTCTCGACGGCGCCGGTCTGGCCAAGTGGGTCTCGGACACCGGCGCGGAGATCCTGATCGTGGAATCGGATTTCGTGATGGGCGACGAGATCATGGATTCCGGACTGATTGCCATCGGATCATGCCGTGGCGACCCGAACAACGTGGATGTGGCTGCCGCCACGGCCGCAGGAATCCCGGTGATGAGTGCTCCTGGTCGAAACGCCGATGGAGTTGCGGAACTGGCCGTGGCGCTGGCCCTTGCCGCCGGTCGACATGTCCTTCCCGCCGATGCGGACCTGAGGGCCGGCGAAGTCTTCAAGGACGACACGATCCCCTATCAGCGTTACCGAGGATGGCAGCTCGCAGGACGCACAGCCGGCCTCATCGGCCTCGGTGCAGTTGGGCTTGCCACACAGTGGCGACTTGTGGGTCTGGGAATGAACGTCATCTCATATGACCCATTCAACCCGGCCGCCACCCATGGCGATCTCGACTCTCTGTTGGCAGAAGCAGATCTGGTTTCAATGCACGCGCCGCCAAACCCCGACACTCTCGGAATGATGAATTCTGGGCGCTTCGCTGCCATGAAAGATGGCGCCATCTATGTCAACAGTGCACGCGGCGGCCTCCACGACCTGGAAGCTTTGACCGAAGCCCTTCAGACCGGGAAGCTCGCGGCTGCGGGCCTGGATCACTTCGACGGGGAGCAACTCCCCGACGGCCATCCCCTGACGACGATGAAGAACGTCGTACTGACGCCGCACATCGGTGGCGCCACCTACGACACAGAGATCAATCACAGCAACATGATCGGCACGGCGATCGCCGAACTGTTGCGAGGCGAGACACCAGCCAACTGCATCAACCCGGAGGTCCTGTAATGCCAACAGTCGAAGATGTGAGCGCCGAGGTTCTTGCGGCTGCCAAGGAAATCTACGCGAAGGGACTGGTGGAAGGAACCGCAGGCAACGTTTCGGGCCGCGTCGACGCGGACCGGATCATCCTCACCCCGTCATCGGTGCCTTACCTCGACATGACCGAGGATGATCTGGTGATGGTCGACCTCACCGGGAATGTGCTTTCAGGTGACCGGTCACCGACATCGGAGATGCCGCTGCACCTTGAGGTCTACCGGTCCTACTCCGAGGTTGGCGGTGTGGTCCACTGCCACGCACGGCACGCCTCCATGTTCGCCGTTGCACACAAACCGATTCCGGCCGGTATCGACGAATTCGTCATCTACGTGGGAGGCGATGTCCCGTGCGCCGCGTACGAACCGTCGGGATCCGATCAACTCGCTGTGGAGATCGCCAAACACCTCGCGGATCGCTCGGCCGCCCTGATGGCAAACCACGGACTCCTCTGTCTCGGAAAAAACGCAACCGACGCTCTCCACGCCGCTGCCGTGGTGGAACACAACGCCTCAATCATGTGGGGCGCCTTGGCGCTGGGTGGCGTGGTCGCACTCCCTGAGGGTGCCGCCACCGACTTCAAGAACATCTACGACTTCGTGCGCGGAGAAACTTGGGTCCAGGAGTGGGCCTGAGCAACAACGTAACTGCATCCTGAGCAACAACGTCACTACATGATGAGGACTTCGGCGGCGCCGGGTGCACCCTGTACCGTCTAGCTCATGACGGCCGGATCCGAACCCAGCGAGCAGGCAGCCACCCCGTCCAGCGGCGGTGCGGAACCCGGCCGCAAGGAACCCATCCCCGCTCGAGAGATTCCCTTCACCATGCTCCGCGGCTTCGCCATGGGCGCAGCAGACATCGTGCCGGGTGTCTCCGGTGGGACCATCGCACTCGTCTTCGGCATCTACCAGCGTCTGATCGAATCGATCCGCAACGGGTCCAGCGCCATTGGATCGCTCCTCAAGGGCAATGTCAGCGGATTCAAGGAGAATCTCGCCAAGGTGGACTGGTGGTTCCTAATCCCGCTGCTGGCGGGAATGGGATTGGCAATTGTCTCCCTGGCCAGTGTGATCCAGCATCAGCTGGAGGAAAATCCGGAGGCCATGGCGGGATTGTTCATGGGACTGGTCCTGGGTTCGGTGATCATCGCCTGGAGATTGCTCAACGTCCGCGATGGGGTTCGGATCGCCACACTCCTCGGTGTTGCCGTTGCCGTCTTTCTGGCTTTGGGATTGAGGGAAGGAACCACCGAGGATGCCGTGAGTCAAGCCACGAACCCGGCGCTGTGGGCCTACTTCTTCGCCGGCGCACTCGCAGTTTGCGCCATGATTCTCCCGGGTATTTCCGGTTCTTTCATTCTGGTGATGATCGGAATGTACGGTGCCGTTCTGTCGGCTGTGAGCGACCTGGACATCGCAGTACTCGCAGTGGTGACACTCGGCTGTGTGGTTGGTCTCGGCCTCTTCTCCCAGGTTCTCCACTGGGCACTGAATACTCACTACAACACTGTGATGGCAGCACTCATAGGCCTGATGCTCGGATCATTGCGTGTCCTGTGGCCTTGGCCGGCCGGCGTGGACTCGACTCGACTCGATGCTCCCGGTGATCCTCTTGCGGTTCCACTTGCGCTGGCGCTTCTCGGTTTGGTGGTGGTTGTGGCGATCGACTGGATCGGTCGCCGAGGTGAACACCGTTCCGAGACCGAGGAAGCAGCAGAAATCCAGTCCGTCTGATACCGGCCTCCCGAGATCGGGCGTCGGGATCAGCCCTCGGGATCGGCCACGTTTCCCATCAACCAGGTGTGTACCGGGGCCAGAGAACGCCAGACCTTTCTGCTCGCAGCCATGACCGCCTTGCCGTCTGTGACGATGTTCGGGTCGTGTGACACGTAGGCGCTCAACGAGTCGTACAGGAGAAACTCCGCGGCCGGCCCCGAGTCGTCGAACCCCTTGGGCATTCGTTTGTAGTGGGCACCCTCGAGCTCGATGCCTGATCTGGACAGCTTCGATGCAACACGGCTCAGTTCGGCACCGGAATCAGGATCAGCAACTGCTGCACGGAACCGCTTCAGGGCGCCAGAGTCCAAACGGTGGGCGCCAACACCCACACCGAACTCTTCGGGGCTGACCCGGGCGAAGAATCCGGACAACGCACCCTTTCGCTCACCTGCCCAGAACCAGAAGTCGAAGCTGTCCTTGTACGGTGTTTTGTCCCGGGAGAACCGAATGTCCCGGTTGATCCGGAAGATCGAACCGTTGATCCTCGGCTCCGCGTGCACCTCGGGTGCGATCTTCGACAGCGACTTTCCTGCCTCGGTGACATATTCCTTTCCCGACTCCAGCAGCGCTTCGTAGCGCGGACGGTTGGCCGCAAAGAAGTCCCTGGAGTTGTTGGCTCGCAGATCCGAGAGGAACCCAAGAGCATCGTCGTCGAAACCACTGAATGTCACGGTCACATTCTGACAGCCATCAGCGGAAGCTGTACCGGGTAGCCCGACTCGGTGCAATCCAGAACATGCTCGCTTCACGCCATGGCTTGCCCACGTCGGGCCGAGGGCCGCTTCCGTCAGGTTCCGGCGAGGCTCCCAACCAATTGTGCAAAGTTACGGGCCTCAGCTCCCGGAATCACCGGATAGTTGTATCCCCATCTCTCGCGTCGGTACTGGAGATCCTCCGTGATCTGGGTTTCGGTTCCCACCAAAGCCATCGGCGATGCGAGACCGACCTCGGGAGGCACACCGAACAACTCTCCCAACAGGACCGCAACAGAGTCTCTGTCTTCGGTGATCTGAGCGGCCGCCAGCCACGCATTGATCTCGAGGTCCGGCAAAGACTTCGAGTCCTTCCTCGCCTCGGCACCCTCGCCAACCCAACGCAGCTTCTGGTCGATGCGATCCGGCAAGCCATCCTGAGCGGCCGCCTGATCCACTTCACCGGAATGGATCGAAGGATTGACGCCAACGATGTCGGCAAAGGATCCGGCAAATCGAAGGACCCTGGGGGCTCCCCCGCCCACCAAGAACGGTGGACCACCGGGAGAAAACGGCTTGGGGGTTCCGCTCAGATCGGAAATCGTGTAGTGCTCACCCGAAAAACTCACGGACTCCTCGGTGAACAGTCGCCGGACAATCGTGGCGTGTTCGATCATCCTGTCCACCCGAATCCCGGGCCGGTCCATAGGGATGCCTGAGCGTTGGTAGTCGGTGGCCTTCCAACCTGCGCCCAATCCGACCTCGAGGCGTCCTTCGGACAGCAGGTCGATCGTGGCCAGCTCCCTGGCCACCACCGCAGGGTGCCTGTAATCAGTGTCAAGAACCAAGTGGCCGACACGAAGTGTGTCGGTGACTGCCGCGGCCGCAGCCAGGGCTGCGATCGGCCCCAGACCCTCGTCGAAATGATCCGGGACGAACAAGGTTGAGTATCCCAGCGACTCGACCTCCCTGACCGTTTCTGTCCAGGTTGTTCCCGGCAGGGGATCATGGAGCTGAACACCGAATCGAAAAGGCTGAAACATGCTTTGGGACCCTAACGCGACCGCACCGCAGTCCCCGGTAGGTTCGAGCACATGTGTCGCAACATCACTCCACTCAGAGGCCTTGAACCCGAGGCGACCGGCGACGAAATCCGGGCTGCAGCTCTTCAGTATGTTCGCAAGGTCGGCAGCATTTCGACGGTCTCCTCCAACACCCGCGAAGCTGTTGAGCGTGCGGTTGACCTCGTCGCCGAGGCCACAGGTCAGCTCCTCGTCGAACTACCCGCCCGCAAACAGCCACCAAAGAACGATCCTCCACTTCGCCGACTGGCGGAAGCCAAGGGGCGGGTGCCGGACGCCAAGGGCTGAGATCCAGGGTGGCCAAATGTCGCTATCCCGTGTCAGCGGTAGGAGGCCGGCTCGGGAGTAGTCGTGTCCGGATGGCGTCGATGAACGAAGAACCGCACGGTTTGCTCGGCAACCCGATAGATGCAGTAACCGATCAGTGTTGCAAGTGCCGGCACCACAATGAACCAGGCTGAGTATCCGGCCAGCACACCCTGGCGGTAGTGACGGGATCCCCATAGCACTGCCCCGACAGCTGGAGCCACGAGCGCCGCCAGAATCCACAACGGGTCGGTCTGCGCCACTGCGCGGAATAGCACGGCAGTCCCGATGATCGCCAGGACCATCCACCAGAGAACCCCCACTTTGCCCCACAGGCCGGATTTCCACCACGTCGCCAGGACCACCGCGGAGAACATGAGGTTTCTGCGAAGGATCGGGACCTCGGTGGCCACCATTGCCGCCAGAAAGACATCATCGGCATCCTCGCGGGCGAGCTCCGGGCACCTGCTCGGAACCGGAACCGTTTCGGTGCGGTCATCGGAAATTTCGCCAAGGCAGGTACCAGTTTCATTCCGCGACCCTGCTGGAGCGGAACCAGGTGCCGCACCACTGCCCCCGACGAGCAGGTCGTGAACGAGGGCGGCGGGCGTATGGCGGCCATTGATGGGGACCAGCCATGACATGAACCCGGGAATCGAGGCGAGATCCGACTTGAACGATTCGGAGTTTCCCACAATCACGTCGACACCTTCGTGGTGATAACGCAAGGCCTCCGCGACGCAGAACAGGCTGTCACCAATCTGACGAAGCAGGAACACTGCAGGCTCAGCGCCATCGGTGCGCGTGAAGGGCTCGGTGTGTACTCCCCAGGACCAATCGTCAGCTCCGTCAATGCTCACGATTTTCAGTCTTGCACCACATCCCCGTAGGTGTGCGCCTTTCCGCCGGCGGTGCCCTGGTCGGCAACGGCCGAGGACAGGTCCTCGACAAACAGGTCGATCACCTTGTCGTGTCCCGGCGACACCATCACATGCAATCCTCCCTGCTGACGATCCAGATTCCAGCCACGTTCATCCATGCGGTCCCCGACCGCGTCGATGTCAACCACCCGGGGTGAGTCGGGATCCGCGGAGAACTCGAACACCGACATGTCCGGGGGGTATGACACCCGCAGTCCGTCAATCGATTCGATTCCCACACGGAACCCTCGGGTGGCCTCCAGTACCCGCCGGGCGAGACGCATGTAGCCGGCTTCGCCCAGATGCGTAAGCGTGGCCCATGCAGCCGCAATCGGAGAACCGGGGCGAGTGCCGGCGGCCGAGGCGGATGCGTAAAGACCCCCGGGCCAGGAGTCGTACATGAAAATCTGCCGCTTGTAGAGATCCCGGTCTCGATAGAGGATCGTTGACACACCCTTGAAGCAGTAGCCGTACTTGTGAATGTCAGCCGACAAGGAGGTGACGCCTTCAACCCGGAAGTCCCACGGCGGCACAGGTTCGCCGAGCTTCTCCCAGAACGGCAACAAGTACCCGCCGAGGCAGGCGTCAACGTGGCACAACACGTCGTTGTCGGCTGCCAGCGCGGCGATCTCCTCCACCGGATCGATCACGCCGAACGGATAGCAGGGGGCCGACGCCACCAGCAGTGCCGTCGAGGGTCCCATCGAGTTGGCAATAGCCGCTGGATCAGCCCGTCCGTCGCCGCGAACGGGCAACAGAATCTGCTTGACGTCCAGGTACTTGCATGCCTTGGCAAAGGCTGGATGAGCAGTAGTGGCACAAAGCAGTTCTGGTGCCAACACGCCCCTGGCCCGTGCGGAATCCCGTGCGGTCTGCACGGCGAGGAAGATCGATTCCGATCCGCCCGAGGACAGCGCTGCGGCTCCGGCTCCGAACAGGCCGCGCGCCATGTCCAGGGTCTCCGCCTCCATTCGCAACAGGGTCCGATACCGGAACGGATTCAGCGCGTTCTCATGCAGGAACATCGCCGCGATCTCGTGCTGGAGTGCTTCCAACTCCGGATCATCGGTGTTGTAGACGAGGCTGAATGCCTTGCCACCCCTCCAGTCAAGGTCATCCTCACGCTCCTTGGAGAGCGCCATCAGCATCTCGTCAGCCGGAGTCCCGACCCTTGGAATGTTCCCCGTCTCCACAGACTCGTCTCCTGTCCAGCAGCGTCTCACCAACACAAATACCTGGGAGAACGCTACATGGGACAACGGCGCGTACCGTGGGAAAACGATTCCCCCGCCAAATCAGATTGTCCCGGCTGATTCAGCCGGCCACCGATATGGATGCACCGCTGACGCTGCCGGACGATCCGCTGGCACCGGTCGTGCCCGACGATCCGGACGCACCCGAACTCGACTGACCCACAACCGTGGTTGACGGGTTGCTGGACGGAGCTGTTGTGCTGCTTTGCTGGCTGATCACGGTGGTAGGTGGAGCATCGGACGGCGGAGGTGGAGCATCGGACGGCGGAGGTGGAGCATCGGACGGCGGAGGTGGATCATCAGGCGGCGGAGGTGGAGCATCGGACGGCGGAATGCTGAGAGTGGTGATGCAGTCTTCGCTGGTGCTACCCCAGAACTGAAGGGATGTGCTGATGTCGTTGGAGAACAACAGCGGACCATGATGCGTTGCCCATGGTGCGATCTCGTCAGGCGTGTCGCCTGTGAGAACGTCGAACTGGACAGGATTGCAACCCTTGGTGAAATCAACGGTGACCGAGCCGGCCTCCTGGATTGTGAACGGGAGCACTTCCAGCAACGTCTGGGGCCAAGCAACACCGTAGACACCCGGCATCGCGTAGATGACAGCCTTGGTATCTATCGGGGCACAGAGGTCGCCTGCGACGGTGATTGACAGCCTGAAGTAGTCATCCGTGTTCTCAACCGAATACGACAGCGCGTCGTCCCGACTCAAACAGTCCCCGTCGTAGGGCTCGGACGTCTGAACAATGGTGATGTTGGACGAGACGGACGCGACATCCGTCGCACCCACCGTGGCGCTTGATGCGATTCCGGCCGACAACATGGCTGCGATGGCCAACAGGCCCAATGACCACCTGAACGCTCTGTTGAGTTTCACCTTGTTGACTTTCACAACGGTGGTCCCTTCCCGGAATGCCATTTGCGTGCATAGTGGCCGGGCACTGCGACAGTCCCACCGTGTTCCCGCCAGTATCTCGGTTCCCGCCAGTTTCTCGGAATCCAGATCCATGGACCCACCAACCGGCCAATGGACGGCGGGGAAACATCCCCGCTCGTGTCCCTTGCGGCGACCAGCCACACTTGGTCGAAACGGCATGCGGGAACCCACCAATGGCAAACCTGTAAACGGAGAACCGACAATCTCCCAAGTTGCCACGAACCAAAGGTCCAAGTGCGCAAGACACCCGGAAATGCAATGGAGGATCAACAGTGACGATGGATGTGGCACCGATCAGAACCGAAGCTGCCCAGCGACCGCGCCCGCATCGGGCGGTTCTCGCAGCAGTGGGCGAAGCCTGGAATGATCCCGCAGCGACGCTGACCGACGCCGTGGCGATGATGAATGCGGCTGCCAGGCAAGCGGCGGAGAACATCGAAGTCCCGGACATTTTCGATGACATCGACCTTGTCTGCGCCAATGTCGGCTCCGACGACGAGACCGACCCGGCCGGCGCCGCCCGTGAATACCTGGGACTCGTGGAGGCCAGGACGCTGGTTGCCGGCATCGGGATCCCGCAGCAACGAATAGTCAGCGCGGCCATTCTGGCTGTGGAGAACGGCCACGCGGAAGCAGTCCTGATTCTCGGCGGCGAAGCCAAGGCCAGCGCCCTGACGGCCAAAAGGGCGGGGCGAGATCCGATCACGACTCCGAGCGGGCCCGGAGCAGACACAATCTTGAGTCGCGATGGTGAGTTCATCGCCAAGGCCGAGTTGGAGGCGGGCCTGTGGGATCCGTACTCGCAGTACGCCATCATGGACTCGGCTCTGGCCCGCCACGACGGCTTGACACCAGCGGAACACCAGATCCAGGTCTCGAATCTATGGGCAAGGTTCAATGCGGTCGCCACCAACAATCCGGAGGCTCGCTTCGCCAGTGACTACTCAGCCGACGACCTCGCCGAGACCACCGCGGACAACCGCCTTCTCGCGTTTCCATACAACAAACACCACTCCACCCAATGGGCAGTGGATCATGGCGTGGCGCTGATCATCTGCACCGAAGAACTGGCGAGGCGACGTGGAATCGACTTCGACGCGATCCTGTATCCGCAGGTGGCCCTGGACACCAGCTGGGGTCTGAGCCTCAGTCGCCGAGCAGAACCCCACCGCTGGCAAACCATGAACGTTCTTGGCGCAGCAGCGTCGGAACACCTCGGTGACGACGTGGCATCGATCCCCACTTCGGAGATCTACTCGTGTTTTCCTGCCGCCGTGCGGATCCAGCAACGCGAGCTCACTTTGCCGGTGGATGGAACCCCGACCGTCACCGGCGGGATGTCCTTTGCCGGAGGACCCCTGAATCACTTCACGTACATGGCCACCGCCGCCATCGCCCGACAAATGGCAGGTTCCACGAGCTCGAATGCCTTGATCACCACGGTCTCCGGCCTGCTGACCAAGGGTGGGCTGATGGTCTGGGGCAAGGAGCCTCACCCCGACGGTGCCCTGGTGGCCGACGTTGCTGCCGATGCCAGAGCCGCAACCGCGACGGTCGGCGTGGAGGACTTCGATGCTTCCTTGACTCCTGAAGACACCGACCGGGTGCTCGGTGCCACGGTGACCGGTGGATTCGATCCTCGCCTGATCACACTGTGCCGGCACGAAGGCCGCAACGCCATCACGTCAACGCCGGCCGGCCCAGATCTGGTGGAGGACCCCGCCGGCGCTCTCAGCTGATCACGAACTCATCCGGATCGGGCTGTCTGGTCCAGGACCAGTAATCCACCAGACGCCAAGGACTGAGGATGTAGATCCGCCCGGAATCATTCATGTACCAGCTCGATTTGATCGACTCGTGCGCCCAGACCATCTGATCCATTTCTGTCTGAAGGCGCGCGTTGTATTCGTCGTGCACATCGGGGAGAACTTCCAACGTGTCCCCTGGTGACTCCATCAGGAGTTTCAGGCAGCCCATCACATATCTCATCTGGCACTCCGAGTGGAAGATGAGGCTGCCACCCGAGGCCAGGTTCGTTCCGGGCCCGTATAGACAGAACATGTTCGGGAAGTTCGGCACGGTGATACCGAGATGGGCCGTCGGTTCGTCACCCCACTGATCAGACAGAACGACACCGTCCCGCCCCTGGATCCGCATCGGCCAGAGGTACTTGTTGGGTCTGAATCCGGTGGCGTAGACGATCACATCGACCTCGTGATCAACAATCTCTCCCGCGGGACCGCGAGTCCGGACACCCTCACGTGTGATCTCCATGATCTCGTCCGTCACGAGATCCACGTTGTCCCGGGTGAGCGACTTCAACCAGCTCCCGTTGTCCTGGAGGGTTCGCTTCCCCAGACAGACATAGTCCGGCACCACCTTCGACGCGAGGTCATCGCGGTCACCCACCTGCTCCAGAATCCACGAAGTGAAGAACTCCCTCGCCAAGTCGTTGGCCTCGCTCACCGCCCGCTCGGGATGCGGCCATTGCGGATCCACCTTGATCGCCGCCATGGCACCATCGCAGGCAGGCCAGAAGATCAGGAAGCGGTACCATCGACCATAGAACGGCAGGTGTCGCAACGCCCACTGCACACCGGATCCCACTGCATCGTGGTAATGCGGATTCGGGAACATCCAGGGGGCCGACCGCTGGAAGACGCTGAGCGTGTCAACTTGGTCGGCAATGGTCGGCACGATCTGGAACGCACTCGCTCCGGAGCCGATCACGGCCACTCTCTTACCATCCAGGTCGGTACCTTCGATCCATTCGGCAGAGTGCATGGCGACTCCCGCAAACGAGTCGATGCCTGCGATGTCCGGCAGTTTCGGCCGGTTCAACTGACCTACTGCGCTGATCAGAGCCGTCGCTTCGATCGAATCTGCCTTGCCGTCAGCGCTGCGGGTCTCCACCACCCAGCAGTGATCACTGTCCCCCCATTCGGCGCCGACCACCTCCGTGTCGAACCGGATGTGCGGTAGCACGTCGTGATCCTCTGCCGTCTGCTCGAAATACGCCTGGAGCTCCGGTTGGCGCGAGAAGAACTCCGACCACTCGTTGTTCGGTTCGTTGGAGTAGCAATAGAAGTGGTTCCCGACGTCCACTCGGCAACCCGGATAGCGATTCTCGTACCAGGTCCCACCCACGGCCGGGTTCTTCTCGATGATCGTGTAGTCGATGCCGGCCTCACCGAGCCTCATGCCGGCCAGCACACCGGACATTCCCGCGCCGATCACCACCACGTGTGCAGATTGGCGATCGGCCGGCGCCACACCCGACAGATCGACCTGCCGAGAATCGATGCCATCAAGTTCCAGTTCCTCGAGCATCATCGGGACGTATTCTTCGGGGACCTCCTCGGCAACCAGAACGTTCATCATCTCGTGCACGAGGTCTTCCGATGGGGCCGACGGCAGCACACAGCCGCCGTCGCGGAACTCCAATATCGCTTTCAGCGCCCCATCCCTCACCCGCTGTTGTGCCTCGGGTTCCATGAATCCCTGAACCTCGTTGAGGTAAACGCCCGTCGGCACATCCTCGTCGCGGATCCACGATGGGTCCCCTGTGATGTGGACCATGGACATGATCAATGCCGGAATGCTCACATCTTCCAGAGCCGTTCGAATCGCTTCGTCGTCGTCCGTGATCATCTCTGCGCCGAACTTCGATTTGTCAGCCACTCTGCCCCCAG
>JAHRAZ010000019.1 GCA_020027475.1 Microthrixaceae bacterium | reverse complement strand
CGTTGTGCCAGCACCGTCAGGTGATAGGAACCCGACTCAGCCAGTTTCTCGCTTTGCCGGAAGTCAATGACCAAACCCTGAAGAGCAGAACCAGCACCCACAAAGGAAACGGCGTCCTCCAGGAGCTGCTCGGGGCATGAGGCAACAAGGGCCAGTTCCCCGGGTTCGTCGAAACTGGACAGGTCAACCTCGGCGCCGGCAGGTCGGGTCGCTCCAACCTGGATACTGGAGGGATTCACAACGACGCTGCTCATCGGGGTCCAAGATATCTTGGCGGGGCCGGAAACCCATGTGTAATCCGTCACTGCAGGCGCAGAACGAGACCGGCCAGCTTCGCGATCGGTGTCTGCTGGTTGGGCCTCTGCCGTCAGAGCACGACGCGCTGGAGTGCCCAGTTGAATCGATCATCGATCTGATCGACCCATTCGGATTCGTCCACGGCAAACGCGGCTCGCATCCCGGCACGCACGTCGGCCGAACCTGTGTCGGTCGGGTCGCCGTGGGCGTGCATCCAGTGATCGGCCCGCAGTGCCGCCATCACCTCGAGTTGGTCCACCGTGCCGAACTCGAGGGCAACTCCGGTGACCTCCGTGCCGGGAATCCAGCCCGGCAGCCGCGACAACCACTCTCCAGAGAGATCGGCTGACAGCGATTCACCCTCGACCATGGACTTGACCTCGTCGTCACCCCACCAGGACACTGCCCGCTCGTAGGCAGGGTCACCGGGCCCGCCAGGCAGAATCAGCTCACCGTGACCCGCCGGCCCGAGTCCGGTGTGCAGGTCGATGATGGCCAGACGCGAGAACTGCGCCAGTTGATCCGCCGCAATGGCCCGCAGAGTGTCCTGTGACCAGGCGGGTCCGGCACCCCCGTAGAAGAGGCCAGCCGGGTGCCGATACTGGCCGCTGCTGACTGTCGCCTGCATCCACTCCATGCCGTGCTCGATGGCGGATTCCATGAGCTTGGTGGTGGTTGCTTCCTGGGCTTCGTCGCTCCAATCGGTCGGCACCAGAAGGTCAGCCAGGCCGTCGTAGTCTTCGTTGTGGGGAAGCGGCGCATCCCAGTCGATGAAGTTCCGGTTCAGGTCGATGTTGTCCTCGTTGACCCGGCGGACCCAGGAGAACCCGTACGGGTTCAAGGCATGCAGCAGGACGACGGCGACATCGTCGCCGACGTGGAGGCGGCCGGCGCGCAGCCATCGTTGCTGCAGCGCCGATCCGGCGTAGCCTTCGACCCCGTGGGTGCCTGACACGATCAGAATCGCCGCCCCGGCGTTCTCCGGTCCGAACGCGGCCACGTCGAGGGTCAAATTCTCGGCCTCGCGACCGGGTGCAGGGCACTGGTAGCTGATCAGGCGTCCGTCGGCGTCGTCGACTGCTTCGAGAAACTCCGACCGGGCCTCGGCGTAAGTGGTGGCGAGGGGTGTGGGTGAACCCATGAGGGCCATTATTGCCCCTCTGGCTGGGGTTGTGTATCAGGGAATGCGCAGGCCGAGTTCGGTCAACTTCTCGCCGGCAGAGTCATAAGGCACACCCAGGATGGCCGCGACGGCCCGCATGTCATCGCGGCGAATGGTCAGGACCCGGCCGTTGAAATCCTGGCGCTGAACCTGAATCATTCGCATGTAGCGGGCGAGCATCACGGACTCGTTTCCGCTGAGGTTCTCCAGAGCGGTCAAGTCGATTTTCGCTCCGAGCTTCTCGGCTTCGCGTTCGGCATCCTCGTCACCACCGGGCAGCAGCTGGTTGACGGGAACCTTGTAGAACGCGGCGAGCCGGGCAAGACGCGGAACCGAGATTGCACGCTCCCCGCGTTCGTACGCTCCGAGGACCGACGCCTTGAATTCCTGATCCGAATCAGCTTCGACTTCCTGAAGCGACAAGTGCTTCTGCCTGCGTATCAGGCGGAGGCGCTCACCGACGGCCCGCCCGTAGCTCAGTGCAGCCTCATCATCATGGGATTCCATCGTGATCATCATCCTTGCCTCGTCACCTGGAGCTGTCGCCGTATCCGGTGACCACTCTCAGTGAGATGATGCCAGATCGGGACCAAGCAGACCAAGACGAAGGGCGCTGAGCGTTCCGGCAGCCATGACGGCCGCCGTTTCCGCCCGCAGCACTCCGTCGGACAGGTTGACACAATCCCTGCCCTGAAGTTCGGAGGCACTCCATCCCCCTTCGGGACCAATCACCAGTTCCCGATCATCGGGGCTCGGGCGACGCCCATCCATGTCGGCCAGTGCAGCGCCCGCCAGATCCTCGAACCGACACGACGTGACTTCCGGAATCCACAGTCGGCGACTCTGACGACACGCCTGCTCGGCCGTCTTGCGCAGTCGAGCCAGATTCTTGTCGACCCGGTCGGCATCCCAGCGCACAACGGATCGCTCTGATTGGGTCAACTTGATCCGGTTCATCCCCATCTCGGCAAGCTTCTGAACCACCCATTCGGGTTTGCCTCCTTTCACGGGCACGAAGGCCACAGTCATCACAACCTTCGTGAACGGAACGAACACCACCTCGGAAATGGGATCCAGACGTTCCTCGGGCACGAAGGAGCACATCCGGTAGGACCCCCGACCATCCGCAGCGCACACAACCTCGCCGGGCTTCAAGCGCAGGACCCGTTCCAGATGATGTTGGTCGGGCCTGTGCAGCACCGGGTGATTCAGGTCTGCCACGAACACCTGAGTGGATGAGTTCCGCCAGGGAGATGATTCTGACCGTGCCATCTACTCAGGAGAATGTGGAGCGAATCTTGGACATGAATCCGTCTCTGGCGGGAGCCACCGACTCACCACGATGCTCGGCCAACTCACGCAGAAGTCTTTCGCTCTCCTCGTCGACCTTCTCCGGAACGTCGATGTTGGTGACCACCAGGAAGTCTCCGCGGCCTCTCGAACGCAGTCGGGGAACTCCGTGTCCTCGAACCCGGAACACACTTCCGGACTCGGTCCCGCGCGGCATCTCGATTTCTTCCGGTCCGTCGAGGCTGTCCACCACAACAGTGGCTCCGAGCAAGGCCTGTGTCACCGGGACATCGAGATATGTCAGGAGGTCATTGCCCTGGCGCTGAATCGAATCGTGCGGGCGCACCCTCAGCCCCACCAGCAAGTCCCCGGGAGGACCGCCACGGGTGCCCACGGCGCCCTCGCCGGAAAGCTTCACTGTGAGTCCTTCGTCTACCCCTGCGGGAATGTCAACGTCCCAGACCTTGTCGGTGACCACGCGACCATCCCCCTTGCAGATGTCACACGGTTCGGCGATTTCCCGACCAGAACCACCACAGGTGTTGCAGGCACCGGACGTCATCATCTGACCCAGAAGTGTGTTGCGAATTGAACGCACCTCACCGGTGCCACCGCAGCCAGTGCACTGAATGGCCGAGGTACCGGGCGCGGCGCCCGTGGCGGAACAGACCGCACAGTCCACGGCCGTGCGACCACTGACCTCCACTGTGGCGCCGAAGACTGCATCCGCGAAGTCAATCGTCACCGAGGTCTCCACATTGGGTCCTCGTGGCGGACCGACCGGACCCCTCTGCGCTCCGGAACCAAATGGGCCGGAGCCCCCGAAGATCGTCTCGAAAATGTCCCCGAAGCCGTCTGCACCTGCGAAGGGATCACCGCCCATGACACCTTCGGGGCCGAAGCGATCGTATTGAGCGCGTTTGGTTGGATCCGACAGGACCTCATAGGCCGACGCAAGCTCCTTGAAGCGGTGCTCCGACGCTGCGTCATCCGGATTGGCATCGGGATGGTGTTCGCGCGCCAAACGACGGTACGCCCTCTTGATTTCATCCGCATCAGCCTCCCGGGTGATCCCGAGAAGTTCGTAATAGTCAGCCATCTGATCCTGTTTCCTGCCGTCTGTCCTGGCTAATCTCCGTCAGCTGAGCAGACTGCTCAGCTGACGGCTGACTTCGTTGACCGCCGAGACGGTCCTGGCGTAGTCCATGCGGGTAGGGCCGACCACTGCAATCGCGCCCACTTGCCCAGTGTCGGAGTGATAGGGCGCTACCACTAGTGAACACTCTGAAAGTGTCGCCACTCCCGTTTCGCTGCCGATGGCCACGGTCATGCCGCTCTCGACAAGTTCGCGCAGCAAACTCACCACCACAAACTGCTTCTCGAGCACTGTGAGAACCGAACGAATCGTGTCGCGTGCATCAAATGACCCCGCAATGCTGCTCGCTCCGTCGACATATACCTGCGAACCCGCTTCGTCGGCCGCCAAACAGGCCGCAGCAATCGTGGCCGCGGCGAGACCCCCGCCGGGCTGATCCATCGGGGGCTGCCAGGTCCCGAGGTGGACCAGCGGCCGCCCGACCAGATTGTCGCCCAGGATGGCCTGTGCTGTCGTCAGCTCAGTGGACAAATCAAGGCCCGGGGGAACGTCGAGCGTGCGTTTCAGCACGGAACCACTGCTCGTCACCAGCACCACCATCAACGTCTCAGGGTGCAGGTCGATGAGCTGGATCGAACGAATCGTGACGGCGGCGCCCGACTCACCGGTGACAACCGCAGCACTGCCGGTCAGATTGGACAGCAGGGAACTCGTCTGTTGGAGCATCGTCTCGAGTTCGCCGTGGGCGGCCGCGTAGAAGTCTGAGACCTGAGTCACCGTGGCCGGACTGACTCCTTCGTTGCCGGTCATGGAGTCAACGAAGAAGCGATAGCCCTTCTGTGTGGGGATTCGACCTGCGCTGGTGTGGGGCTGGGCCAGATACCCATCGGCCTCGAGGTTGTGGAGCTCGTTGCGAACCGTCGCCGAAGACACAGCCACTTCCGGCCGGTCGGCAACCACCGTGGATCCCACGGGCTGCGCGGTTTCGATGTATTGCTGAACCACAGCCCGCAAGATGGCGGATTTCCGGTCGTCAAGGGTCATTGGCACTCAGTGTACGCGAGTGCCAATGAACTGTGGAGCCGCGCCACTGGGCTAATCATCCAGTCGCAGCGCTTTGATGAATGCATCCGGAGGGATCTCCACCGAACCCAGGCTCTTCATCTTCTTTTTGCCCACCTTTTGCTTCTCCAGCAATTTGCGTTTGCGCGTGATGTCACCTCCGTAGAGCTTGGCGGTGACGTCCTTGCGGTAGGCGCGAACCGTCTCACGAGAGATGATCCGCGCGCCGATTGCGGCCTGGATCGGAATGTCGAATTGTTGACGCGGGATGATCTCGCGAAGTTTCTCGGTCATCCGCTTGCCGTACGATTCGGCACTGTCGCGATGCACGATCGTGCAGAACGCATCCACCGGTTCGTTGTTGAGGAGGATTTCCACCTTCACGAGGTCGCCTGCGGTATAACCGAGCGGGTCGTAATCGAGGCTTGCATATCCCTGTGTTCGGCTCTTCATCTGGTCGAAGAAGTCCAGAACCACCTCCGCCAGAGGCAATCGGTACTGCAGTTCAACCCTCTCCGGCGACAGATACTCCATCTTCATCATCTCGCCTCGACGAGTCTGACAGAGGTCCATGAGGGTTCCGACGTACTCCGAGGGTGTGATGAGCGTGCATGCGAGGATCGGCTCCGAGATCTCGAGGACCTCGCTCGGATCAGGCAACTCCGCGGGATTGTCGATCTCGTTTTCCTCACCTGATTCCAGCAGCACGCGATATTCCACTGACGGGGCGGTGGCGATCAGGGTCAGGTCGTGTTCGCGCTCGAGTCGCTCGCGGATGATTTCCATGTGCAACAAGCCGAGGAATCCACAACGGAACCCGAAGCCGAGTGCGCCCGAGGTCTCCGGTTCGTAGCTGAAGCTGCTGTCGTTGAGGCGCATCTTCTGCAAGGCATCCCGCAAGTCCTCGAACTCGTCGCCCTCCACGGGATAGAGGCCACAGAACACCATCGGCTTCGGCTCCCGGTATCCCGACAGCGCTTCGCTCGCCGGAGCCGACGCTTCAGTAACCGTTTCGCCTGAGCGAGCTTCACCAACGTCCTTTATCCCGGCAATCAGATAGCCCACCTCGCCGGGACCCAGAACGTCAACCGGGCTGTTTTCCGGCGTGCGCACACCGATCTCGATGGCCTCATGCGTTGCACCGGCCTGCATGAAGCGCAATCTGGTGTTCGAGCGAAGGTGACCATTGACAACCCTCACGCTGCTCACCACGCCGCGGTACTGATCGAAGTGGGAATCGAAGATCAAAGCCTGGGTACGCCCGCCGGGATCCCCCATCGGAGCCGGGATGCGATCGACGACCGCATCCAGAACGTCAACGACACCTTCCCCCGTCTTCGCAGAGATTCGCAGAATATCCTCTGCGGCAATTCCGAGAACCGATTCAATCTCGGCTGCGCAGGTCTCAGGATCTGCGGCCGGCAGGTCGATCTTGTTCAGGACAGCCACTATTTCAAGATCCTTCTCCAGCGCCAGATAACAATTTGCCAGAGTTTGCGCTTCGATCCCCTGAGAAGCGTCCACCACCAGGATCACACCCTCACAAGCCGCCAGGGAGCGCGAGACCTCGTAACCGAAGTCCACGTGACCCGGGGTATCGATCAGGTTGATGACGTGATCGCCGTGAATCAGGCGCACCGACTGGAGCTTGATCGTGATGCCGCGTTCGCGTTCGAGCTCCATCGAGTCCAGATATTGAGCCCGCATGTCCCTGGGGTCCACCGCACCACAGATCTCCAGCATGCGGTCGGCCAGTGTCGACTTGCCGTGATCGATGTGGGCGATGATCGAAATATTGCGGATACGGGTGAGTTCGGACACTTGCTCTGTGAAAAATCTCGTCGGATGCAAATCTGGTCGGATGGGTTCCAGTTGCTGTTCACACAGTCTGCCCGCCACGCCGGCGGCCGGCGTCATCGCAGCCAAGCACCGCATTGGGTGGATTCGCCCGCACTCCACGATGAGGGCTCGGGTGACGAGCGAGGCTACTCTTGGTCTTCCGTTTGGCGGAGATCCCCTGACCACAACAGACGCACCGAGGCACACGACCAAGATGGCCAACATCAAGAGCCAGATCAAGCGCAACAAGCAGAACGAGAAGGCACATTCTCGCAACAAGGCTGACCGCAGCGAGATCAAGACCCTCACGAAGGAAGCCGCGGCAGCCGTCGGTACCGATGAGGCCGAAGCCAAAGTTGGTGCCGCGATCAAACGGATCGACATGGCCACCTCGAAGCGCGTTCTTCACAAGAACACCGCGGCGCGCCAGAAGTCCCGCCTCGCAAAGTCCCTGAACACCGATTCAGCGAACACCGATTCAGACAACACTGAATCCGCCTGACAACCGGTGACCAACTCCGCGGCGTTGTCGAGCCTGTCGAAGCGTGTGCGTGTGGCGCTCATCGCCGGCGCGAGCTTGATCCTCGCACTGGGAGTGGGGGCTGCCATGACTGGCCCGGGCGAAAGCCTTCCAAGCGAGTCAATCTCCTCGGTTTCCGACTGACACAACTGGCGCCCCACGATTCTCCATAGGAGTCAGCGTCCGCGTCGGGATCTTCCACCACCGGATCTGGCAGCAAGGCGCGCCACCAACAACTCGATCACCGTTTCAGGTGGCAGTGCGGTGGCACCACGCAGATCCACATCGGCCTTTGCCAGCAGTGCAATGGCGGAGAAGATTCCAGCGGAACCCAGCCTGTCTGCCTGCTGCATCGCCTTCTTGGCCGGGAACGTCGATCCCTTCATTCCCAGCAAAGCCGCTGCATCCTTCTCGGTAGCGACGCCTGCACCGTCCAGTCGGAGCATCCGCTCATAGTGGGTTTGAAGGGTCGACATCACCTGAAGCGGATGACGTCTGCCGGCCTTCATCATTCGCTGGGCCTTCACAACGGCATCGGCTGTGTTTCCCTTGTCGATCGCGTCGGTCAACTCCCACGGCGGAACTCCCCCGGCCTCACCCAGATGAGGTTCAACATCGGACACGTCAAGCGTTCCGACACCTTCTCCCGCCCCGGCGAGGACGTCCAGCAACCCACCGAGGCGGCTCACATCGTCACCGATTGAGTCCTCGATCAGGCGGCGGGCGGCTGGAGTCAACTTCACTCCGGAGGACTCGATCCGATCCCCGGTCCACCCACTTCGGGCCTTTCCTCCGGGAGCATCACTGGAGCGAATGTCGCCGCCTGCCGACTTCACCGCATCCGCGAGCTTCTTGGGCACCGAACTCGACCGGGTGCCCGGCGTGACCGGTTTGTCCCAGACCAGCACCACATCCGTGGCGTCCGCGACTTCGGCCAGGGCAACAGCGAGGTCGGTCACGTCGGCAGCGTTGAACCTTCCCATGTTCCTGGCCACAATCATGCGGTCACCGAACATGGAAACGGTGGTGCAGGCCGCCACGATGAGATCGAGCGTGTAGTCATCACCGCGGAACTGCTCCAGTACCTCGCCACGGTTCCGGTCACCAAGAACTTCCCTGACCAGTGCCGAGGCGGCCTCTCCCAGCAGAACCTCGTCTGATCCCTTGAGCAAGTGGATGCTCATCGGTCCAGATCCATCTCGGATGAGTCGGAATCCGATCGCGACCGATTCAATGCCATCAACATGTCGAGGGCCCGGCGAACCGGACTCACCGCGGCCGTCCGCACATGAGTCATTCCTTGACCGGCTGCTGCGGTCAGAGCTCCAAGGGCGGCGGAAGATCCGTCGAGGTTGCCAACCATGTCCAGCATCCAGGGGGGATGACCCACCTCGGTCCGGCCGGAATCGAAGTGAATCCCCAGGATCAGGTTCCCGCCCGGAACAGCAACGCCTGATTGCAGCTGGCCGGACGACACGATCCCTGACCGCACCCTCGGAATCGGCTCGTGGAGATCCCTCAGATCCAGCAGATCAATACCGGCGTCCGAAAGCCCCGAAATGTCTGCGACATGCATCGGGGAGGCAATCAACCCACACGGCTTCTGTTGTGTCACGGCTTGCGCCACGAGGGAGCCGAGTAGCCCCAGATCCACCATCTCCGCCCCCATTGCATGAAGTCGCTCAACCTCTGCGGTGAGGTAGGCGGGATCGTCATCGGGTGACCGACGCTGCACCTGGGCAATCAAGGCGGGTCCGGTCACTCCGCCAAACTACACCGTCCGAAATCACGTTCTTTGCCTCCATCCGCGGACTCTTCGATCAAGACAATTCTTGATCCGAGCTGGCCCGCCACCTGAGCAAGAGACGTTGACTCCTCGCTCGAGGTGACTTCGTCGATCCTTGTGACTCCCAACTTCCACAACTCCTCCAGCACGTCGATTGATTCAATGTCGACTTCCAGGGTGCTGTGGCCACAAGGATCCTCCCCCACCGCCAGTCCGAGGACCTCGAAGGGGGGACGAAGTGTTCCGGGCCTCAGCAGAATCACCATTGCCGCCACAGGGATCATCGCGCTCCTTCCCACGGCGGCCACTCCGACGCGATTCCACAACCACAACGAAGCTGCCCCGCTGGTGGCCAGCAGTGCCCACAGGTGGGGTTCCAACGGAGGAATCGACAGCTGCGAGGCCT
>JAHRAZ010000009.1 GCA_020027475.1 Microthrixaceae bacterium | reverse complement strand
ATGTTGGGCTTCCCGCTGCTGTATCCAATTGCGGCGCACTGGGAATGCTCCCCGGGTCCGGGCAGGATCCGAATGCCGTCAATGCGATGCTCGACCGGTTTTCCCGGCTATCGAATGGCCCTGTCGGGGTGAACTTCATCGTGCCGTTCTCACTGCCCGCAGCCATGGAGGCTGCCAGCGCGCTGGCACGGGTGGTGGAGCTGTTCTGGGCGGAACCCACCGAGGATCTGGTGCAACGCGGCCACGGCGGAGGCGCAGTTGTCGGTTGGCAGGTCGGCACCGTGGCAGATGCAAGGACGGCGCAAGAGGTGGGCTGTGACTACGTCGCGATCCAGGGTGTCGAGGCCGGTGGACACGTGACCGCGGTCAAGCCCCTCGCCGACGTCATCTCCGAAACTGTGGATGCCTTGGGAGTCCCCGTGGTGGCAGCCGGTGGGATCGGAACACGTGCCGACGCCATGGCCGCCTTCGACGCCGGCGCGGCGGGGATTCGGGTGGGGACCCGGTTGCTTGCGGCCGAGGAGTCCCCCGCCCATCCCGAGTTCGTGGATCGCCTGATCGAGGCATCCGCAGACGACACGGAGATGACCACCGTGTTCGGCAACGGATGGCCCGATGCTCCTCACCGGGTGTTGCGATCTGCGATTGACGCGGTGGAATCGGCCGATGCCGACGAAGTGGGCCGCGTGAGAACGCCGATCGGGGAAGTCCCGGTGCCGCGATTCGCCACCACCTGGCCCACCACCGACTTCAGCGGCGACGTCGGGGCAACGGCTCTGTACGCCGGAACATCTGTCGACGGCATATTCGGCCGCCAGCCGGCCGCGGAAATCGTGGCGGACCTGCTCGGGGACTGACCAGCGCCTCGAACCGTGGCGGATCCCGGAGAAACCAAACCTGCTTGGGGTCAGCCCTGTCCGGAGTCATCAGGTAGATCACACGGCTCCTGCGGTGGTTCCCCGGTGGTGACCCCGAATCTCTCCATCTCTTGCGGCGTGAGGTAATGAATCCCCGACGGCGGAGCGGCGGACAGAGTGAACCAGTAGAAGTCCTCCGATATCCCGATCTGTCGGTAGTAGTCCAGAAATGGTTCATGTTCCGGATCGTCGCGCGGTAGATCGGCTGCGGCGATCGGCCCGTCACCGTCATCCAGCTCGGTTGAGTGCACTCCCAGGCAACCGCCGTCGGCGACTTCCCGGGTGGTGCCGGCCATGAAGAAATCCACGCCACCCGATTCGACCTGCCCATCCGACGCAACGATGGTGGCCAGATCCGAACTGTTGAGAACCAGACCACCCTCGAGTGTCTCGTTACCCGGAGTGGATGATCCGGGTACATCGACGACCTCCACGACCGTCACCTCGGGGTTGTCACCGATCAGATCACAGACGCGGTGGACAAAATCCGCTCCGATGTTCCCGAACATTGCGGCAACATCACCTTGCACGTCGAACGTCACCGGGGCGTCGGCCACCTCCGGATCGGTCTCGGATGGCGCGGCGCCAAGGTCACAGCCCGGATCGTCCAGGGCGCCGGGCTCGTCGGCCAAAGCATCAAAGGCGCCGGCACCGTCATCCTCGGAACAAGCAACGAGTATCACCACCGTGGCCACAAGCAGGAACACCAGCCAGCCGAAGGCGCGGGAGCCCGTCACGGAACCGGGTGTACACCGAGCAGGCCCGAGCGAACACCCATCGACAAAGGTTCCATCGAACAAGTGTGCCGACAATTCTGCGGAAACGTCGGCGATTGTGCTGCCTGGGGCGATTCAGTTTCGAAGTCGCCGTCGAAACCACTGTCAAAGCCCGGCCCCGGACCTGATGGCCCCGGACCGGGGATCCAGTGCCTCACTTCTTCAGGGCCGTCCTCATCATGGCTCACCGATGATGCTCTGGTACTCCACGAACTCATCGATGCCCTCAGGACCCATCTCGCGGCCGATACCCGAGTCACCGAAACCGCCGAACGGGCTGTGCCAATCCACGATCACCCCGGTATTGATGGCCACGCACCCAGTCCTGACCCGCGTCGCCAGATCTGATGCGTGTTCCGCATCGGCGGACCAGACCGAGCCGCAGAGGCCGTAGTCAGAGTCGTTGGCAATCTCAATCGCCTCATCTTCTCCCTCATAGGGAATGACCGACAGAACCGGCCCGAAAATCTCCTCCCGGGCGATCCTCATCGAGTTGTCCACGTCAGCGAACACAGTCGGCTCCACGAACCAGCCCCTGGGATGCTCGGACGACACACTGCCTCCAGTGACGGCACGGGCTCCTTCGGCCTTGCCGTCAGCGAGAAAGCCGGCCACACGGTCGCGTTGGCGACGGCTCACCAGTGGGCCAACATCAGTATCGGGATCGAGCGAGTCACCCAGGACCATCGAGCCCACCCGGTCCGCCAGAGCGTCAACGATCTCGTTGTACCGCGAGCGCGGGGCGAGAATTCGGGACTGCACTCCGCAGCCTTGGCCATTGTTGAGAAGACCCGAGTCGATCAGGTCAGACATCTTGGCGTCGAGATCCACGTCTTCCAGCAGGATTGCAGCTGACTTGCCTCCCAACTCCAGCGAGCACCTTTTGAGCTGCTCGCCGCAGATTGCGCCGATATGCCTGCCCGTGGCCGTACTACCGGTGAAGGCCACCTTGTCGACTCCCGGATGGCGAACCAGATGATCGCTCGGATCACGATCCCCGGCGATCACGTTGAGAACCCCCGGTGGCAAGTCAGCGGCTTCGGCAGCGTCGGCCAGCAGATACGCATCCAGGGGAGTTTCGGGTGAGGCCTTGATGACTATTGGCGATCCGGACACGAACGCCGGGCCGATCTTGAGCGCCATGATGAATATCGGAATGTTCCACGGAACGATCCCGGCAACCACACCCACCGGTGCCTTGCGAACCTTGACCGTCTGGCCGAGGCCTCCAACCCGTTCAGTGACGAGTGGGTACTCACTGCCAATGTCAGCGAAGGCGTCCAGGGCCATGGTTGCCGAGAGGATCTGGCCCGCGAAGGACCATTTGGCCGGCGATCCGTTTTCGGCGGAGATCACGTCTGCCATCTGCTGGCCACGTTCCATCACGGCTGCGGAAAGGCGGCGGAGAGCATCGATTCGTTCGGCCTTCGCCATGTTGGGCCATGGGCCCTCGTCGATGGCCAGCCGCGCTGCCGCAACGGCGGAGTCGACGTCTGCGGTGGTGGCATCGGGGGCGTGGCCGATCACTTCCTCTGTGTTCGGTGAGATCACTTCGATCATCCCGGTGCCCGTGGACGGGATCCATTCGCCACCGATGTAGATCCGGTCCCTTGAAGGAATGTCCACCATGATCGTCCCCACTCTTCTCGCGGCACGGTCCCAGCCGTGCTCAACCAAGAGGATGCCACCTGGCGACGTTACGGACTTCGATCTGCGAGGGTGTGGATCCATGAATCCCACTTCCGCGCCGACGTTGCCCTCCGACTCAGGTCTCCTCGTCGAGGTCAGCGATCGAGTCGCAACCCTGACCATCGACGATCCACCCTGGAATCGAATGTCGCTGGCATTCATCGATGCCCTGGAATCGACCGTTACTGGCTGAAGGAGACCGACACGGTTCACGCAATCGTCTTCACAGGGGCGGGCGACGAGAACTTCTCCGTGGGCATGAACCTCATGCAGCTCGGCGACGGGATCAAGGCGAAGGGCGGAATCGACGAACTCTTCGATCAGCGTCTGCGAGTGCTTGACGCAATCGAGAATCTCGACAAGCCGAGTGTGGTCACGATGTATGGCAACTGCCTGGGCGGTGGCCTGGAACTCCCACTCGTATACCATTTCCGCCTGGCGGCAACCGAAGGAGCACAAATTGGTCTCCCGGAGCTCGATCTGGGGTCGGTGCCTGTCTGGGGCGGAACACCGCGCCTGGAGCGCTGCGTGGGGCGAGATCAAGCGCTCGACATGATCCTGCGAGCCAGAAAGCTCACCGGACGGGAGGCGCTGGAGATCCGGCTTGTTTCGGAGATCCATCCGCTCACCTCGCTCAAATCGGCTGCCCGGGATCTGGCATTGGAGTTGGCGGCAATGCCCCGGGTTTCCGTGGCGGGAGTTCTGCGGACGGTGATTGGTGCGCAGGAGCGGACCCTGGCGGAGAATCTGGCCCTCGAACGCCGGTCAATTCACGAATCGTTCGCCAGCCAGGATGCGTTGGAGAGAATGAACGCGTTCATCGAAAAGCGGCCACCGCGATTCGGCCAACAAGAATGACGGCTCCCCGGAGTTGGCACTTCAGCGCAGCGGATGCCTGGCGACGGAGAATTTCCGGCTCACCCATCGTGTTGCCACGACCAAGGTCAGAACCATCGGGAACACCTCGAGGCGCCCCACGATCATCAGCGCGGCAAGGGTCATGCGTTCGGGCAGGGAATACACTGCGAAACTGGATGCCGGACCCGCCTCACCCAATGCCGGGCCCATGTTGCCCATGGCGCTCACTGCGCCGGTGAAGCCGGTGATGAGGTCCGACCCGAGCATGGTGAGGACAAGGCCGGCAACAACCACGATCGCCACGTAGAGCAGCACGAAACCGGCGATGCGGCCTACGACGCGTTCGTCCACGACCTCGCGACCCGCCTTGATGGGCAAGACGGCACGTGGACGTTCGGCCCGGCGCAACTCGCGCCAAGCCACCCGTCCCATCACCTGGGCCCGCAGAACCTTCATTCCACCCGAGGTGGAACCGGTCATCCCGCCCACCCACATGAACATGAACAGGATGACTTGGGCCGCCGGAACCCAGAACGTGAAATCGCCGGGAGAACCCGTGCCCGTGGTGTTTCCGAAACCCGTCGAAGTGCCGAGAGTGGCCACATTGAACGCTGCCATGCGCAGAGACTCGCCAACCCCGGAGCCGTTGGCCGCCAACAATATGGTCACCGCGGTTACCGCCAGCGCCATTCCGCCGACGTAGTAGCGGAACTCGGAGTTGCGAAAGTACAGGCCCGGCTTCCCTCTCAAGGCGTTGTAGAGAAGCGTGAAGGAGGATCCGCCAATGACCATGCCGATGATGAGGATCACCTCCACAGTCACCGAGTCGTACGCCCCTATGGACGCCGCTTCGGGTGCAAAGCCCCCCGTGGACACCAGGGCCAGTGCAAGGCCCGTGGAATCAAACCAGCCGATTCCCGTGGCCAGCAGTGCAAGCGCCGAGATGACCGTGAACCCCAGGTAGACAATCCAGAGGCGACGAGCAGTTTCGCTGACTCGTGGTGCCAGACGATCCGAGGTCGGTCCGGGCGCCTCCGCCTGGATCAACTCCAGCCCGCCAACGCCGAGGAACGGAAGCACGGCAACGGCAAGCACGATGATTCCCATGCCACCGAACCATTGAGTCAGCTGTCGCCAGAACAACACACCGGAGCTCGCCACCTCGAAATCCTCAGCGGAGAACACCGAGGAGCCCGTGCAGGTGAATCCGGAGATTGATTCAAAGAGTGCTCCATCGAATGCGGGGAGCAGCCCCGAGAGCATGTACGGCAACACCCCGAAGAAAGATGTCACGATCCAGGACACACTCACGGCTGCGAACACCGCCCTTGGCGGCAAGTCACCGGGGACCCGGGTGGACCTCCGTATCAACTCGCCCGCACCCACGGTGATGATCCCCGAGCCCACCAGTGCCCAGAACGCATGGCCACCGGAGATGACGTCGACCAACGCGCTCAGAAACATTCCCCCACCGGTGAAAACCAGCGCCAGCCCGACCATGTGCAGCGCCACGCTGGGAAACCTCCTGGATCCCACCTTGATGGCCTCGTCGGAGTCAGTCATCAGCGGCTGCTCCTGAGACCGGTACCGCGTGCGGCCCACCATGATCTGATGCGACGCATTGGCCAACCGATCGCGGCCCGAATGCCATCGAGCAACGGGTAGAGCTCCACACGTCCTGCAAACATCAACACCATCAGAATCACCAGAGCGCCGCGACCGAGATTCGACACCGGTTGCCCGACGCCCAATTCACCAAGCGCGGGACCGAAGGTGGACAGCGCGCTGACGGAACCGGACAGAGCAGTCAGGAGATCGGTGCCGGTCACCGCCAGGGCGAAGAAACCGGCAGCTGCGGTCCCCAGGTACAACACCTGGTATCCGAGGATTCTGCGCATGAGGCGATCGTCGATCACTTCATCGCCAACACGAACGACCTGCACCAATCCCGGCCTCAACTGCACGTCCAGCTCGCGGGCCAGAAAACTGAATAGGGTCATGGCGCGAACGATCCGGAAACCGCCACCCACCGAGCCCGACATCGCTCCCACCCCGATGAGTATCAGAAGCATCATCTGGGGACCCGGCGCCCAAGCCGCCCAGTTGGCCACCCAGTGTCCCGTCGATGAGACCGCCGAAGTGGCAGTGAACGCCGAGATACGAACATTGGAGGCGAAGTCGGCGCCAGGCGACTCAACCATGGCCAGTACCGCCGTGGCTCCGACGATGAGGCCGCAATAGACGAACAGTTCAGCTGTGCCGAGCAGTGCGCGGGTCCTGCCTCGCAGCGCCGACCACACAACCGCCAGCGACAAGCCACCCAGGAACATGCCGGCAACACCCATCCACTCCAGAAGTGGAGAATCGAAGAAGGTGAACGAACCTGAGTGATTCGCGAACCCTCCGGTGGAGATCGTCGTGAAGGAATACGTGATGGCATCGAAGGGACCCATGCCTCCCACGAGATACAGGAGCACGCCGACAATCGTGAGAAACAGGTACAGAAATACGTATCTCCCCAACAGGCGATTCATTCGAGGTGCAGACATCTGGGATCGCCTGACCGGAACGCGCACCTTGCTGGCGGTGGGTCCACTGACTCCCAGAAACGGCAGGATGGCGATCACCGTGGCAAGAGCGGCAAATCCTCCTATCCACTGCGTCATTGCACGCCAGAACAGCACCCCGGAACCGAGTCTCTGAGGATCATCGAGCACCGTCACCGCAGTAGTGGTGAAACCCGACGTGGATTCCATGAGCGCTTCACCCGGCCGCACAATCGCACCTGTGGCGCGGTAGGCGACAACCGAAACAGTGATCATCGCCAGCAGGGATACGCCCACGGTTCGCAGGGATGTGCGCGGGGAAACGTGCTCCGGCAACCGGACACGGCTCCGGATCACAAGACCGAGAAGTAGTGCGGCAGCTCCGACTGCGCCAAGTGCCGGCGCGTCTTGTCCGGAACCGGTCAGATCCACGGCCGCGGAGATCAACAGGCCGCCGCCGCATATTGCGATCGACAAGCCACCGAGATTGAGTTCGGCTGATTCCAGCCGTGGTCTCGTCGACAAATTCTCCAACGGGGCGGAATCGGTGCGCAAACGGGTGCGACCGTAGGCTCTCACGCGAACAGTCGACCGATTTCACCGGCCGATGCTGGCATGGCGAACACCACCACATGGTCTCCGGCGGCGAGTTGGCTGCGGCCGCGGGCGATCTCCGCTTTGCCCTCGTGAACCACTGCCCCGAGCAACACGCCAACCGGCAGGTGCATCTTGCCCACCACTGCACCGTCGGCGGGACTGCCCGCAGCGACCTCGTATTCGAGAATCTCGACCTCATCTTCGAGGAACGTGGCGACACCCGCCAGTTCGCCGCGGACCAGGCTGATCACCCGGTCGGCAGTGGCTGTGCGCGGAGACAGGGCGGCATCGATTCCGGTCTGTTGCAGCAGGGGCAGAAGCTCCAGATGGTGCGCGATCGTCATGGTTTCGCCTGCCCCCCGGGCTTTGGCGAACAGGCAGGCGATGATGTTCGCATCATCCTCACCGGTGAGCGCAACAACTGCATCGAACTTGCCGACCTCGGCGTCGAGCAGCACATCGGTGTCAGTGATGTCGCCCTCGAGCACTGTGACATGGTGCAGCGTCTCCGCGAGATCACGGGCGCGTACCGGATCACGCTCCACGATCGCCACTTCGGATCCGCGCTTCACGAGTGGTGTGGCCACCAACTCCGCGGTACGCCCACCACCCAGCAACAGGACACTGCGCGGAACGCGATGCGGAAGGTCCATCAGCTCCATCAGCTTCCAACGAGCGTCCTTCTTGCAGAGCACCCGTACCATGTCGTCTGCTTCCAGACGATAATTTCCCCGCGGGATGATCGTCTGGCCGTCACGGGTGATCGTGCCGAACAGGAACTCCCAGTTCGGTTCATTCTCCAGAGCGATCTCGTGCAGCGACTTGCCGACAAGCGCTGATCCATCGTGGAGCCGGGCACCGATGATCAGAACTTCACCCCGGGCCAGCTTCTCGACTTCACTGGCTCCGGGAAGTTCGAGCAATTGGAGGATGTCCAGCGCCGCTTCCTCATCGGGATCTATGTACTTGTCGGCACCGACTGCTTCGCGCAGTTGCTTGGCGTCGTCGCCGCGCATTTCGCTGGCTTCGAGGCGAACCAGCGTCTTCTTCACGCCAGCCTGTTTGGCCACCATGGAGGCGACCAGATTCACCTCGTCATTGTTGGTTACTGCCACCAACAGGTCGGCCTTTCGAACACCCGCTCGCTCGAGAACACTTGGATGCGTTCCGCTCCCGCGAATCGCGTGCACGTCGAGCTTTTCCTCGATCAGGCGGAGCTGCTCCGGATCGCTTTCGATCACTGCCACATCGATGCCTTGCTTGCTCAGTCGATAAGCAACATAGGAACCCACCTCGCCGGCGCCCAGAACTATTACGTGCACCCTGCCATCATGGCGCCTCCGAGGCGCTGGGGACGCCATCGAGACCATCTGGGTCCCGATCTCCCGCGCGCCGATTCCCGAACATCCAAGCCCTGATTCCCGAACATGCGCACTGATTCTCCGAACATGGGCAAGTCTCCGCCGGGCCAACCTGCGGCTGCCGTCGCCGGGAGGAATCGCAGCCCGCCGGAGTTTGCACGATCACGCTCGCAGCGCTGACGATACGATTGCTCCGACGTCGATGCCGCAGGAGAGTTCCATTGATCGAAACTGATTACCTGATCGTAGGTGCCGGAGCGATGGGGCTTGCCTTCGCCGACACCATCCTCAACGAGACCGACTCAACCGTGCTGTTGGTGGACCGATACGGCAGGCCCGGCGGCCACTGGAACCATGCGTATCCATTCGTGCGGCTGCATCAGCCGTCCTCCTTCTACGGAGTCAACTCCCTGCCACTGGGCTCGGGAGCGATCGACTCCGCAGGGTTGAATGCGGGCCTGCACGAATTGGCGTCAGGCGCGGAGGTTCTCGCCTACTTCGATCGGGTGATGAATCAGGTGCTGCTGCCGACAGGAAGAGTCGACTACCACCCGTTGTGTGAATACATCGGAGCCGGAAGGTTCAACTCCCTCGCAACGGGAGCGACCCATCAGGTTCATGTCAACAAGCGGGTGGTGGATGCCACCTACATGAACGTCACGGTCCCAGCCACCAAACCGCCGGAATACGACGTCGCTGATGGCGCCATGTGCGTACCCATCAACGAACTGGCTCACCTGCGTGAACACCCCGAGCACTTCGTGGTGATCGGAGCCGGAAAGACCGGAATCGATGCCTGCCTGTTTCTGCTGGGCATCGGTGTGGATCCCGACATGATCACCTGGATACGACCCCGCGATTCCTGGCTCCTCAACCGGTCCACCGTCCAACCGGATGCCGAATCCTTCGTGGACACCGTCGGCGGGTTTGCCTTGCAGATGGAGGCCGCGGCAAATGCAGATTCGATTGATGACATGTTCGACCGACTGGAGGAGGCCGGGCAGATCCTGCGCATCGATCCCGAAGTCAAGCCGACGAGTTATCGCTGCGCCACGGTTACCGACTTGGAGATCGAACAACTGCGTCGGATCGAGGATGTGGTTCGACTCGGTCGCGTCTACGAAATCCATCTGGAAGCAATCGACCTTCGAGACGGTTGTATTCCGACCACACCCCAGACGTTGCACGTGGATTGCACGGCAGACGGCCTGGAGCACCGGGACGCGGTGCCCGTTTTCGTCCGCCACACAATCACCTTGCAGACAGTCAGAAGCTGCCAGCAGGTGTTCAGCGCGGCCTTCATCGCCCACCTGGAGGCACTGCAACTGGACGACACAAGAAGAAACGAGTTGTCAATCCCGGTTCCGCATCCGAGCTCGGCGCTGGATCTCCTGCGGACGATGCTCGCCAACTCCGTGAACTCGGCGCTCTGGAATGGAGAACCCGGACTGCATGAATGGCTCAGCGAAGCTCGCCTCGATGCAAACAGCACCGCTGCGGCAGCGGGAGCCGACTCACCCGAAGCGGGTCCGATTCTCGAAAGAATCATGGCGAACCTCGAACCCGCCCGGGCGAACCTGGAGCGCCTGATTGCCGGCTCGCAGTAGTTGGATTCGCAACAGGCGTCTCCTTGACCGTCGGGCGGCACCTCAGCGATGGAACTCCACGATGAACCTGGCATCTGCGTCCGGTTCGACATGATGCGGCCAATCGGGCTTGATCGCCTGGGTTTGCCCGGCCTCGACAACCGTGGAGAAACCCTCTTCTTCGGCGACAAACGTCACCGTTCCAGCAAAAACGCGCAGAACTCCCCAAACGTCAGTGGCCACCTGGTGAGCGGACAACAACCCGGCCGGCACCGTCTCTGCAGTGAACTCGCGCGTGCTGCGGACCATTGTCAGGCCTTCGGGAAGAGTCATGTCCTCGATCACGGCTCAACGCTAGCTTGGGGTCCGACATCGCCGCGGGAGGCACCATGGCAAGCAAGATCGTGAACAGCGGTTTCAAGAACTGGACTCCGGATCAGCTTCCTGACCTGTCCGGCAAGCGCTACCTCATCACCGGAGCCAACTCCGGGATCGGCCTTGAAGCCGCCAAGCACCTCAGGGGTGCCAATGCCGATGTTCTGGTCGGTTCCCGTTCCCCCGCCAAAGCCTACGACGCTGTGGCCGTGATCGAGGCGGTGCCCGGAACCGGTTCCGTGTCGAGCGTCATCATCGACCTCGCCGACACCTCATCGATCAGGGCAGCATCGGAGCAACTCCACTCCGACTACGACGGCCTGGACGCGGTGATCAACAACGCAGGAGTCATGCAGCCTCCACAAGGCACTACTGCAGACGGTTTCGAGCTTCAATTCGGCACCAATCATCTCGGACACTTCCTGCTCAACGGATTGTTGCTCGACTTGCTGGAGGTCCGCTCCGGACGCATCGTGGCCGTGAGCAGCGTGGTCCACAGACGGGCCGGCGGCATCGACTTCGATGACCCGATGCTGACCAGGACTTACAGCCCGACGAAGGCATACATGCAAAGCAAGCTGGCCAACCTCATGTACGGACTGGAGTTGCAGAGACGCCTGACCGACGCCGGCAGTTCCGTGACCTCGGTGAGTGCTCATCCGGGCTACTCCGACACGAACCTCCAGAGCAGCGGACCAACCGGATTGCTGAAGCCCTTCTACAAGGTCACGAACGCGCTCATGGCGCAAGGCGCCGAGCAAGGTGCGTATTCAGAGGTGTTGGCCGCCGCTGGGGCCGAAGCCAAGCCCGGCGCGTACTATGGCCCGGCCGGCCTGGGTGAGACCCGTGGTGCGGTCGGAGATGCCCAAGTGTCCGATGCTGCCCAAGTGGAAGCGGATGCCCGGCGCCTCTGGGACCTCAGTGAAGAACTACTCGACTACAAGTGGGAATTCTCGACATGACACACAAACTCATCGCTGGTTTCATCGCTGCATGCGCGCTGCTCGGCGCTTGCAGCAGTAGCGACGACGAAGCCTCGACCTGTGAGGCCCTCCAGGGTCTCGGGACCTCAATTCAGGACTTGGGCAATCTCGACATAGTCTCCACCGGGACCGATGGCCTCAATGAGGCCCTCGACGAGGTCGAAACATCCTGGCAGACCGTTCAGGACGACGCCGGCGACCAGTTCAGCGATCAGATCGATTCATTCAACAGCGCTCTGGAAGGTGTGGATGACGCCTTCAGCTCCATTCCGGAGTCGGATTCGCCCGCAGATTCTGCTAGCGAAGTGTCGACTTCGATCGACGGACTCGCGACTGCATGGGACTCCCTGGCCAGCGCGGCAGAGTCCGAACTTGGTGACTGCGACCTGTCGACCGACAGCTGAAAAAGCGAGCAACTGAACAGGCGAGTCATCCGGGTCACGGCGAAGCCGCTTAGGCCTCAGCCTTTCCCGGCCAGCACTGCATGTGCTGCCGCCAAACGGGCGATCGGTATCCTGAACGGCGAGCAGGAGACGTAATCCACGCCCACGTCATAGAAGAAGATGATCGACTCCGGGTCGCCGCCGTGCTCACCACACACGCCGATCTTGAGATCAGGGTCGACTGAGCGTCCTCGTTCCACGCCCATCCGCACCAACTCACCCACGCCGCGATGGTCCAGGGTCTCAAATGGATTCCGCGGCAACAATCCCTCGGTGAGATATCGGGGCATCATGCGGCCCTCCACGTCGTCCCGGCTGAAACCGAACGTCATCTGGGTCAGGTCATTGGTGCCGAAGGAGAAGAAGTCGGCAACTTCGGCGATGTCATCGCCGCGAATCGCCGCCCGCGGTGTCTCGATCATCGAGCCGATGGTGATGTCGAGACCCGACCGGTCCGCGCCCAGCACCGAATCCAGCTCCTCTTCGATCCATGCCCGCACAAGAATGAGCTCAGCTTCGGTGACGATGAGCGGAACCATGATCTCGGCAATTGGATTCCCGCCGGCCGCCTGTCGAGCTTTGGCGGCTTGGGCCACCGCCCTCGCCTGCATCTTGTAAAGACCGCCCTTGACGATCCCCAAACGCACTCCGCGGGTGCCGAGCATCGGGTTTTCCTCCTGCCACGCCCGCGCTGCGTGATACAGCTCGGTTGCCTGGGGATCCAGAATCCCGAGAGCTTCGTCGGCAACGAGTTCTTCCATGTCCGGCAAGAACTCATGCAGCGGAGGATCAAGCAGTCGAATCGTCACCGGAAGTCCGTCCATGGCCTCCAGAATCTCTTCGAAATCACCCCGCTGCTGCTCCAACAGGCCATCGAGGGCTTCCTGCTCCTTCTCTTCGGTGTCAGCCAGGATCATCCTCCGCACAATCGGCAGCCGCTCACCCAGGAACATGTGCTCTGTGCGAGCCAATCCGATTCCCTCCGCTCCATATGCACGGGCTCGGGCAGCATCCGGGCCATTGTCAGCGTTGGCGCGCACACCCAGTTTGGTGCCGCGCACCTCGTCAGCCCATCCCAGGACCACATCGAACTCCTCGGGAGTGTCACCTTCGGACACCTCCAGTTCGCCGAGTGTCACCTCCCCGAGCGTGCCGTCAATGGAGATCACATCCCCCTCGTGAACTGTGGTGTCGCCGACACTGAACGAAGCAGCAGATATCTCGACGTCATCCGCCCCCACTATCGCCGGCTTTCCCCAACCTCTCGCCACCACAGCCGCGTGGCTGACCAGGCCCCCACGCGAAGTGAGGACTCCTTCCGCCACCTCCAGACCATGCACATCCTCGGGTGATGTCTCGGTACGCACGAGGATCACCTTCTCCGAACGTTCGAAGGCCTCCACAGCCTCATCTGCGGTGAAATACACCCTGCCGACCGCAGCACCGGGAGAGGCAGCCAACCCGGTGGTCAGGACAACTTTGTCGGTCGCGACAAACTGCGGATGCAGTATCTGATCGAGGTGACCCGGTGACACCCGCTGCACGGCCTCTTCAGGCGTCAGGGCGATCTTGGGATCCCGGGCCAGGGCAACAGCGATTCGCAGGGCGGCAACTCCGGTTCGTTTACCCACGCGGGTCTGAAGCATCCACAACTTCCCCTGCTCCACCGTGAACTCCGTGTCGAGCATGTCCCGATAGTGATCCTCGAGTCGGTCGAAAATGTCCAGCAGTTCGCGGTAGGGGCCCGGGAACAACTTGCCCATCTCGGTCAGCGGAAGGGTCTTCCGGATCCCCGCCACCACATCTTCACCTTGCGCATTGACCAGGAAGTCACCGTATGAGCCGGCTTCGCCGGTAGCGGGATTTCGCGTGAATCCCACGCCTGTGCCCGAATTGTCATCCCGGTTGCCGTAGACCATGACCTGAACGTTCACCGCGGTGCCGAGGTCATCAGCTATGTGTTCACGGTGCCTGTAGGCGGCGGCTCGTGGCGAGTCCCATGAACGGAACACGGCCTCTATCGAGGTCCGAAGCTGCTCCGCCGGGTCCTGGGGAAACGGGCGGCCCATCTCGCGGTCGATGAGCGCCTTGTATTCGTTGATCACCTCCAGGAGGACTTCTGCGGGCATGTCGGCATCGGAGGAGACTCCGTGCGCCGCCTTCACCTCCTCAAAAATCGAGTCGAAGGCGTCCCCGTCTACTCCGGCAACGATCTTGCCGTACATCTGGATGAAGCGGCGATAGCTGTCGTAGGCGAACCGGTCGTTGCCAGTCGCCTCGGCGAGGCCTTGAACCGATACGTCGTTGAGTCCGAGATCGAGGACGGTGTCCATCATCCCGGGCATCGAGAACTTCGAGCCCGAGCGCACACTCACAAGAAGCGGGTCGGTCGGATTGCCCAGTGTTTTTCCGGTGCCCGATTCGAGTGCGGCAACCTGGTCGGCAATCTCCTCGCTCAGTCCATTGGGCCAGCCCGCTTCCATGTGTGCGCGACACGCCTCTGTACTGATCGTGAATCCCGGCGGAACCGGCAGCTTCAGCACGGAACTCATCTCGGCCAGGTTGGCACCCTTTCCACCCAGGAGGTCTTTGAGCTCCATCGGATGACGGGGGTGCTCATGGTCGAAGGAGAAAACGAAGGGCATGCTTCAGCTTGCCACTAGAACCCGGCCGCCCGATGGGATTTCGCCCGCGGGAGCAGATCCGGCTGCCAGCCGAAGCCCACCGGGATCAACTATCTCGATCACCCGGTATCCGAGTCGCAGAACACCACGCTTTTCGAATCGTCGCAACACCGCGTTCAGCGACTGACGTTTCGCACCCAGCAGGTCTGCCAATGATTGCTGACTCATCTCCACCGAAGACCCGAATCCTTCATACAGCAGGAACGACGCAACCCGGCTCTGAAGATCCCCCATCAGCAGTTCGCTCACCCGTTGACGCGATGACGTGGTGCGGTCTGCGAGTGAGACCAGCCAACGATGGGCGATCCGGCCCCGGGTTCGCAGCAGGGAAACCAGATCCTCCGCCGAGATCTCCAGAGTGGAGACGTCGGACAACGCCAGGGCGTCGTACAGCTCGGGGCGTTGCAGCAGCACGGGTATGTCACCGATGATCGATCCGTGCCCCAGCAGTTCCAGCGTGATCCTTCGGTCACCCATGAACTGGGACAAGGCAACAGTTCCGTTCCGAATCACAAACACGGTGTCCGGGACCGAACCCCGGCAGAACACCGCGTCACCGGCGGAGAACTCCCGCTCGTTGATCACGGACTCGAGAGCCTCGGCGTCATCGAGGGAT
>JAHRAZ010000007.1 GCA_020027475.1 Microthrixaceae bacterium | reverse complement strand
GTGTCACCCGCTCGACCCTTGCGGACGCCGGGATTCGTGGAGTCACAGCTTCTGGACTCCCACGGCGGGATTGTGGCGTCCAGCGGCGATCAATTGCCTGTGAGTCGCGAAGATGTCGAACTGGCTTCCGATCCGGATGGCCCCACCGGCAAGGACCCGCTTGATCTGGGCGCGGCGCTGGTGCGGACCGACAAGTCCGGCGACGAGACCCTGAGGGTTATGACTGCTCCGCTGGACGGACCCGTGGGTGCAATCCAGGTGGCCAGGAGCCTCGGGGAAACGGAGCGCGTGCTGGCCGCGTTGAGGGGCCAGGTGCTCGGGCTCACCCTTGTGGTGGCTGCCATCGCTGCTGCAGTCGGTTGGTTTGTGTCGGTGCGGATCACTTCTCGCCTTGAACGGGTGACCGACGCCGCCGAAGATGTGGCGCGAACCGGTGATCTCGAAGTGAAGATGCCTGTTGAGGGCAGTGATGAGTCCGCCCGCCTGGGTACGGCGTTCAATCGGATGCTCGACGCCCTGGCCAATTCCCGGGCGGACCAGCAACGTCTGGTAGAGGACGCCGGCCATGAATTGCGCACACCCATGACGAGTCTTCGCACGAATCTGTATGCCTTGCGCAGTTTCGACTCCCTGTCGGATTCACAACGCAGCCGGGTTCTGTCGGACATCGAAAACGAGTCGGCAGAAATGAGCCGGCTGGTGGAAGAAGTAATGGAAGTGGCCACGGAGAGCCTGCGAAACGAACCGGAGGTGAGTCTGGACCTTTCGGAGCTGGTTTCTTCGGTGGTCCAGCGGTTCCAGGGCCGTACAGATAGACGGCTCACCCTGAGTGCGGAACCGAGCTGGGTCATCGGCCGGGCCGATTCCCTGCGTCGGGCAGTGAGCAACCTGGTCGACAACGCATTGAAGTTCGATCAGTCGGGAACACCCGTGGAGATTTCGGTGCGGCAGCGGATGGTGAGCGTGGCCGACCGTGGTCCGGGTTTCCACAATGGTGACCTGAGCAAGGGTGACCTGAGCAAGGTGTTCGAGCGTTTCTACCGCACCGATGCGGCTCGGTCCGAAAGCGGATCGGGCCTGGGGTTGTCAATTGTGCAGCGGATCGTGGAGGAACACGGTGGTTCCGTGGTTGCCGAGAACCGCGAGGGTGGGGGAGCCGTAGTCGGTTTCACCCTGCCGGTGCTGCCGGAGAATTAGTGCCCGGGGCACGCGATCGAGTTCCGCGGGCACGGGCGAAGACTCTCACCCGACTCTTACCTTCGTCAGGCACTGTTCTAACCCCAGACGTGCAGAGTCATTCCGGTAAGCAAACGATCTCAAGGAGATGAGATGAACATTCAGAAGAAACTCGCTGCAACCGGACTCACAGTGGGTCTGCTCGGCGGAGGTATTGCCGGTGCGGTCCTGACTTCGTCGGGAATATCCGGGGCGGCTCCGACCGCTGTCGCCCAAGCCGAACCGCCGGCCGAAGGCGAGGCCACCGAAGACAGGGGCAGCCACATCGCTGACGCCCTGGCTCCGCTGGTTTCCGACGGCACCATTGATCAGGCTCAGGCCGATGCCGTGACAGAGGCACTGCGTGAAGCCGCCCCCGAGCCTGGTGAACGTGGTGGCAAGGGTCATCACGGGATGCGCCTTGGAGCGGGTGAGGTGGCTGAATCGCTCGGCCTGGACGCTGAGGCATTTCGTGATGCGATCCGTGAAGGATCAACTCCAGCCGAGGCAGCACAGGCTCAGGGTGTTGAGCCACAGGCCATGATCGACGCCATGGTGGCCCAGGCAACCGAACGGATCAATCAGGCCGTAACCGACGGCAAGATCACCCAGGAACAGGCCGACGAGAAGTTGGCCGACATTCAGGAACGGATCACCGACTCGGTGAACAACGGCATGCCTTCCGGTGGCCATCGCGGGCGGGGTGGCCAGCGTGGGCCCGGCGCTAACCCGCAAGCTGACGCCGAGAGTTGATCACTGAATCACAATCAAATCCCTGACCCGAAGGGGCCGGACCAATTGGTCCGGCCCCTTTGCGTTGGGAGGGCTTGTATCGGGGGCTTGTGTTGGGGGGCCTTGCCGTTCGAGCGCACGGGATTGCGGGCTCCGCCCGACCAACGTTGGGGGACAACGATCGTGATAGACACTCTGGGTGACCCAGCTGTCCGCCTTCGAGGTGTTCGTTCAGGCGTTTCTCGCCGTGTTCATGATCGTGAACCCGATCGATCCCGTGAAGATCATCATCTTCAACCGTGTGGTCGACGAGCAGAATCTCAATCGCACAGCCGCGGCTGTCAAGGTCGCTCTGATCGTCTTCGGAATCTTGATGGTGACATCGCTGATCGGGCGCGAGTTGCTCCAACTGCTGGGAATCAACCTCGGCGCGTTCGGTGTGGTCGGCGGTGTGATCGTTGCGGCCATGGGCTTCGAGATGCTCTACGGAGGCAAGTCCAGCCGGACTCAGGGAGTCAAGGAAGTCGAAGAACTGGAAGAAACCGATCCTGAGGCCGAAGGTCTGGTTCTTCCGCTCGCGACACCGTTGATGGCCGGCCCTGGAGGCATCACCACGGTGATCACCCTGGCAGCAACCAACAAGGCAGGAATCGACGGTGTCTGGCCCACGGTTGTGGCCGTTGCACTCGTTTGCATATGCGTGGTGATCGGGTTCGCTTTTCTGGGGGAGTTCTTCGCCAAGCTGAGTGCAAGTGCAACAGCCATGCTCGCCCGAATTGGTGGTTTGATCCTGGCAACCATCGGAGTCCAGTTGGCCCTTGGGGGCCTGCGCACCTTCTACGGCTTCTGAATATCCTCTGCGGCTTCTGGATTGATTGCCTGGGAGATCTGGCTGGCGCCCGTCAATGGCAGACGGATGGTCAGCGTGGCTCCGAGGTCGGAGTTGGAAGCCATGACGGTTCCGCCGTGGGCCTCGATGATCCCGCGGGCGATCGCCAGCCCCAGTCCGGATCCTCCTCCTGGAGATCGTGCCGGATCTTGTTGGTAACCGGCTTCGAATACTTGCTCCAGAGCTGCCTGGGGGATTCCGGGGCCGCTGTCCATCACCGCGAGCACGGCTGAGCCGTCCTCTGTGGACAGAGCGATGCGGATTTCCCCGCATCGAGGTGTGAAGCGAATGGCGTTGTCGACGATGTTGCCGATTGCCCTGCCGAGTTCATCGGGTGCGGCGGTGATCGTGACGGCGTCCTGATTGGTTTCGGGGATGATCGAGATGCCCTTTCGCTTGGC
>JAHRAZ010000108.1 GCA_020027475.1 Microthrixaceae bacterium | reverse complement strand
TGCGTCGTCGAGGAGCACTGATCATGCCGTACGGATACTCTGACGATCCCGAGCTCGACCGCTCCACCAACCGGGTGATGGTGATCGGTGTGATACTCCTGGTGGCACTGGCGGCGGCCTTTCCCGTGTACCTGTATTTCGAGCCCGACGCGCGGGAGGAGTCGCGGGAGGAAAACCTTGCGTCGCTGGCCAGCGAGGGTGAGTCCATCTGGGAATTCAACTGTTCGTCCTGTCACGGGGAGAACGGCGAGGGTGGAACTGCACCTGCGTTGAATTCCCAGCAGTTCCTTCAGTCAGCCACCGACGAACAGACGGAACTGCTCATCTCCGTGGGGATTCCCGGGTCTGCGATGTCGGCTTTCTCGCAGGATTTCGCTGGTCCGCTGACGTCGGAGCAGATCAAGGGTGTCGCAACCTACCTGAGGTCCCTGGAGGATGATGCTCCCGACGTCCCGAACTGGCGGGACCCGACTCCGTAAACTGACCGATGCCGCCTGCACCGGTGCCGCCCACGGAGCGCCGGCAGGCATTTCCGTTGTGCCCTGCGAACCCCTCAGATCAGCGCGCCGGCCTCACCCTTCGGGTGTAGTTGCGGCCGATTGAGCAGTTCCTCATAGATGAGGGCGCTCATCTCGGCGATGCGGTTGGCCTGATCCGGGTCGTTCCACAAGTTCACTCGCTGACGAGGATCCTCGGCGGTGTGGTACAGCTCACCTTCGGTGCCGTCATAGGTGCGGGTGCGGTCGTAGACGGTGCAGGTCCAGCCGTCCTTGAAGACGGTGTTCATCACGATCGCGCAGTCGGGTGTGTAGCTCTCGTATTGGGTGAACACATGATCGCGGCCCTGCTCGGTTGCCTCGTCCTCGCTCTTGGGAAGCGGGCGGCCTTCCATCCATTCGGGTACGTCGGCGCCCACGATGTCGCAGATCGTGGCCGGGATGTCCATTAGCCCGACGGGTGCGTGAACGTCGGCCGCCGGCACGTTGGCGTTGGCCGACGGCTTCCAGATCATGGTGCAACGGGTGATGGTGTCCAACATTGCAGGGCCGATCAGAAGCAGACCGCTGTCTCCGTCCAGACCGCCGTGATCGGGTGTGAAGATTATGTCGGTGTCCTCCAGCCATCCCTTGGCATCGAGGTGGGCGATGACTCGCCCGATCGCATCGTCCATAAGCGCATTGGAGATGTGGATCTTGGCGTTGATTTCGCGGATCTGATCCGGATGGTCCAGTTCCCGCTGGTAGGAGTGGCCTTCCAGTGCTTCGAACGACACGAACTTGTCGCCATTCCACCACCACATGAAGTGCTTCGGTTTGTCCTCCAGCCAGCCAATGCGTTGTGCTTCGGAGGTGCCGAAGAGTTCGTCCACGTCGATGTCGCGCCAGTCGATCTGGTGCTTTTCCGACGCCGGCGGGTCGTAAGGATGATGTGGATCCGGGAATGACATCCAGCAGAACCAGTCATCCTCGGGATCCATCGAATCGATCCAGCGTTGAGTGTGATCGGCAACCCAATCGGTGTGATACAGCTCCTGCGGAATCGGATTCTCCTTCACGAACAGGGCTCCGGTGTCACCGCCGACCTCAACGTTCATCGTGGCATGGCCATCCGGTCCTTCCGGGAGGTTCAGGAGCCTGTAGTAGTCGGCTTCGTGCTCGGGATAGTTCCGCTTGATCCACTGTGTGTAGTGGCCTGTCTCGGGGAGGAGGTCGTGAGAAGCCACGATCATGGTGTCGAATCCGCGAATGGGTTCATAGCTGTTCCGGATGCCGAGGGAGGACTCCATCGACGAGCGACTGGAGAAAGGCTCGAAATGTGGCTTGCCGATCAGAGCGGTCCGCAGCGAAGTGTTCTCCTTCAGGTAGGCGGCCACCGAAGGTGCGTCGTGAGGCAGGGCAATGCCGTTGTTCCAGGCGCCGTGGGTTCGGGTGTACTGGCCGGTGAGCATCGTGGAGCGTGACGGCATGCACAGCGGGTTCTGGTTGTATGCCCGCCAGTACTGAATACCCTCGCGGGCCAGGGAATCGATCACCGGGGTCTGGGCGTATTGGCCGCCGGGACCGTTCCACGCCCCGATGGTGTCCCAGCGCTGCATGTCATCGGTGATGAACAGAACTCGTTTGGCCATGATTTGCTCCC
>JAHRAZ010000098.1 GCA_020027475.1 Microthrixaceae bacterium | reverse complement strand
TCTTCATCGATGATCAACGCCTGGATCCACTGATCGCAGCACAACCCGGAGTTGAATTGATCGGGTGCTGGTGGCCGTCGGATGTGGAGGCTGCCCGCAAATCGTCGGCCTTGATGACAAGCGTGGTCTGGGTTGCGGGTGGCTTGGAAGACTCCAGGTCCACCGCCTGAGCACGTCGACAGATCTCGATGAAGGCCTGTGCCCGGAGAGCCCCACGGCTCGGTATCTGAAACAGTGGATCGTGCTGCCGATCCCGGCTGTATTGCTCGAACAGTTCGTCGGCCACCTTGTTGATGCTCTCTGTGGCGATCACAGCGGTATCGCCGCTCAGATTTCCCCTCACGTCGGTGCCGAGGGAATTCTCCTTGAGGTGAAGCTGGCTTGATTCGGGATCCTCGGAGGGATCGAATCCCCCGTCCTGATCGAGCAGCCGGCACAAACTGAGCACGTGCCGACGCCAGTGATCGAACTCCATGCACTTCGCCAGATCAATGATTTCCGGCTGTAGTTCCACGAGCTGATCGACGATGCGCCGGTTGGAATACTGCTCCATCGTTTCGGCATGAGCCCACGACAACTGGCCTTGGCTGATTGCTTCATCGAATCGGTCGAAATGGTGACGGAGCGCCTGGGCGACTCGCACACGTCGTTTGCACACACCCTTGGCCTGCTTCGGTTTCTGGGCCAGGAACTGTTCGACGGCCATGCCGTGTTCTGCCTGAGTTGCTCCCCGTTGGCGGAGTTCAGTGGCGACATGGGCCGATGTGATGTCCAACAATGATCGCGTGCGCTCGAGTTCGGTTGCAGTACTGAGCAGATCGTCGTCAGATTCGATTCGGGCTTCCAGCAGAGCCATCCGTGCCAAGAGGCCCCTTGCTTCTGACGCCAGGCCGGTCGAGTCATTCGCAGTTCCGGCCGAATCGAGTGTCGGCTCCTGGTTCCGAGAGTCTCCCTGGTTCTGCATATTCTGGTGTTGCGGGTCCGACTTGTGTGTCTGGTCGGCCTCAGACTCCTCAGCCGAAGTGTCGCCGTGGTGGTCGGGATCTTGTCCGTCGCAGGATGGCTCTGACATCACGATCCCCTCCGTGGTGATCGTCCGAACGTGCATCGCTTCTGAGAAGGAGAGCGAACTCCAACCCCTGTGCTCGCACCTTGTTCATGGCTTGAGCGGTGATTTGATGCACGATGAACCGTGGAATCCATGGTTCACTGTGAGAGCCCTACGGCTGAGTCACGCACGGTCCGTCTGCCCACTTGGTGGCACTTCATTGATCAGGTGCCGGTGGTGCCGCCGAACTCGAACGTATGTACGACTGTACGGTAACCCGGACCAACTTTCAAGGGATATCTCAGGATTTCTTGTCGGAGGTGGAATCGCCATACCTACAGCAGGGTTTGCGAAACGTGACGCACCGGCGGACCCGAGATCAGACGCGCGAACCGAGCACGGATTCCCTTGAACGAGGCGATCCGCGTACGGACCATAACTTGTACGCAGATCGTAGGGAGTCTGGATCCAGCGACGGTGCTGACAGTGTGCCCGACAATGCCGGTGTGCCCGATGGTCCCGATGTGCCGATGAACGAATCCGGGCAGTCCCCGAAACGAAGTAGCCGGTCGGCAGTCGTGAAACGCCGGTTGGCTACTGTGCCCGCAATGCTGGTCAGCACATTGTTGGCTTTCATAACCGCTCCGGTAGTGCTGCCGATCCTGGCGGGCGCGGATCTACTCCGTCTGCGCCGGAAGCTGCCGATGGTTCGTCTGTACCTGTTCGTCCTGCAGTACCTGTTCAACGACAGCACCGAGGTGCTTCTCGCTCCCTGGTTGTGGGTCAGGGCCGGATTCGGCACGACACTCGATGGAGCGCCGTCGCGCCGCCGACACATGTCGCTCCAACGGTGGTCGGGGGACATCCTGATCAGGCGCGCCGAGTCACTGCTCGGGCTCCGGGTGGAAATTGAACGTGCGGAGCTACTCGATGATCGCAATGCGATCGTGGTCAGTCGACATGTGAATACTCTCGACTGCTCCCTGGTTGGAGCGGTTTGCCTCTCGGACCGCCAAGTTCAGCTGCGCGCAGTGGCCATGGCCGAATTGTTGTCGGATCCCGGCTTCGACCTTGTGTACGGCCGACTCGGTTCAGTGTTCGCGGACCGCCACGGAGGACAGTCGGAAAGGGATGCAATCCGCGAACTGGGGGAGCGTATGGACAGCGATTCGGTGTCGGTGATATTCCCCGAGGGTCGACTGTTCCGCAGCGATCGACTGGCAAAGTATCTGGCCCGGTTGGAAGACTCAGATCCGGTACGAGCTGCGAAACTGATCGAACTTCGAAACGTCCTCCCTCCGCATCCCGGCGGGTCCCTTTCTCTGCTGGGGGGCGCTCCCCGTGCCGACGTTGTGGTCCTTGGTCATGTCGGCTTCGAAGGGCTGCCCTCATTGGCTGAACTGTCGAAGAGCGCACCGGTTGATCACCCGATCCGGGTGCGCCTGTGGCGGTTCGACCGGGCAACCATTCCGATGGATTCGTCCCGCCAGGTGGAATGGCTGGATCAGCGTTGGCTGGAGCTGGACGACTGGGTTGAGAGTCAACGGAATCCAGTGGATGCCAAACGCAACCTGCGGGAGAGTCCGGCTGCTGCTGCGAACTCCCAGATCCGCAAGCGGATCACGACGTAAGCAACGCGCAGGAAGTCAGGCAAACCAACGTCCGCATCAAATCATTTTCACTTGTGACGCCTCGGTCCGCCGCCCTGTGGGCGGGTGAGCAGGATCAGGTGATGGCGAGCATGCGGTCCAGAGCCAGTTTGGCCTCGGAAGCTATGACAGGATCGACCGTGATCCTGTTGATCACACGGCCTTCGACCAGATTCTCGAGTATCCATGCCAGATGTGGAGCGTCGATGCGGAACATCGTGGAGCAGGGACAGACAAGGGGATCGAGCGACAGGACGGTCTTGTCGGGTGTCTCGGTGTTCAGGCGGTTCACCAGGTGAATCTCGGTGCCGACACCGATGACCGATCCTGGAGATGCAGCCTCGACAGCGCGGATGATGAAGTCCGTGGAGCCGACTTGATCGGCCATGCTGCAAACCTCGTGGCTGCACTCAGGATGCATGACCACGATTCCATCGGGATACTGCGCCCGGAACTCTTCGATGTGTGACGGCTGGAAGCGTTGGTGAACAGAGCAATGGCCCTTCCACAACAGCAACGGTGAGGACTTGATCTCGGATTCGCTCAGTCCGCCCTGGTCGGCGCGGGGATCCCAGACGGACATGTCGGACTCCGAATAACCCATTGCCACACCCGTGTTGCGGCCCAGGTGCTGGTCGGGGAAGAAGAGCACTTGCCTGGCCTGTGGACCATCCGGGTCATTGAAGGCCCACTCCAGCACGGCGCGGGCATTGGTGGAGGTGCAAACGGCTCCGCCATGGCGCCCGACGAACGCTTTGAGGTTCGCTGCCGAGTTCATGTAGGTGATCGGCAGAACGTCCTCGATGTCAGTGACATCGGCCAAGGTGTCCCAAGCCTCTTCGACCTCATCGATGTCAGCCATGTCGGCCATGGAACAGCCAGCGTTGAGGTCGGGAAGAACGACACTCTGATGGTCTCCGGTCAGGATGTCGGCCGACTCGGCCATGAAGTGCACACCACAAAACACGATGAACTCCGCCTCGGACCGTTCCTTGGCGAGTACCGAGAGGCGAAAGCTGTCTCCGCGGGCATCGGCCCAGCGCATGATTTCGTCCCGCTGATAGTGGTGGCCGAGGATGAACAGGCGTTCTCCAAGAGTCTCCTTGGCCGCGGAGATACGTTCTGCCAGCTCGGAATCGGTGGCGCTGAGGTACTCGCCAGGGAGGGTTCTCTGAATGCGAAGCATCCCAATCAGGGTAGACCCGGGAGGGGACAATTCATATGCGAGCTTTGCCGGGAGACGTCCACACCGGGAACTGGCAGGCAGTGGGAAGGGACAGTGAGAACTGGATGGGCACAGTGATACCTCGGGCAGAAGTGGTTCAAGGTTGAGCAAAATCCAAGTTGCAGCCACGATCGGATATGATCTGTGGACCGACGTCTGGGGAGGCATCGGTCATCCGGAGGGGAATCCATGAGAGCGAAGTTTTCGAAGTCGGCGATTCTGGTCACGCTGGTCGCATCGGTTGCGGTGTTTGCCGCGGCCTGTGTGGCTCCACCGATCATCAAGCCGGCGGCCGGCGATCCGGGATCGGCCGGACCATGCGAATTCGAGGAGACCCACCTCACGAACCCAGTCGATTGGCGACACGACCTGGTGGTTCTCGAACCAACCGGTTCCGGGAGCCCGTACACCGGAGGCATCTGCGACGACGTGGATCGACCGGTTGCATTCATCGCCCACGGCTACGTGGCAAACATGATTGATGGATACCGCGGCCTCGTCGACCAACTCGTCTCCAACGGATATGTAGTCGTGTTCCCCGGATACACCGTTGAATATGGAGCCGACTTCACCCACAATCACCAGTACAAGGTGGTTAACACCGGGTTCGAAATGGCGGCCGACAAGTTCGCTCACCGGATGGACCTGAGTCGCATCGGTATCATCGGGCATTCATTCGGTGGCGGAATGTTGTATTGGCTCACCCAACAGGCTGAGGCTCGCGGCTGGGGCAGCGACGTCTTCTGGGCAGTCAACTTTGCGCCGTGGTTCGCCATGAATGTGGGCACGGAAACGATCGATCTTCCCGACCACATGCGATTCGCGATGGTGTCTTTTGAAGAGGATGTCTTCGTCGATGCCCGGATTGCCATCGAGCAGTATCGAAACCTGGATCTTCCCGAGGATCAGAAGACCCACATCATGGCGTTCAGCGATCGAAGCGGAACTCCGGAGGTGATCGCCGATCACATCGGTCCCGTTTCGATCAAGTTCCTTCCGGGGTTCGGGACGGTCTCAACCGATCACCTCGATTACTGGACCTCGTTCCGCACGATCGATGCCACCGCAGGTTGTGCTCTGTCGGGGATTTGGTGCGACACAGACCTGAGCTACACGGGCACGTTCCCGAACGGCAAGCCCGTGAAGCAGGCGCTTGTCACCCACGACATGCCGGACATCGGCCCGGCCACCATTCAGGAATGCGAGTTCTACATCAACCCGCGGCCCTGCTACTGACCTTCCTTCTTGCCGCTGACGGGCGGAACCACTCACAAATGAATCCGGGTGGTCAGCCGGTGCCGGTCGTCAACCGGTGACTGACACCGGCGCCTTGCTCGGTTGCGTAGTGGCGGGGGCAACGGTCGTGGTCGCCTCGGGAACCGTTGTGGTCGTCACCACAGTGGTTGTCGTAGCAGGAATTATCTCGAGTGGTAGTTCTTCAGACTGATCCGCTACTGCGGCCCGAAACGTGAAGGAGGTGGGTGCGGGCGTGTTCGGCGAGACGTTGATCTTGACTGTCATCCCGGTGATTCCCTCCTCCGTCGGGTTGTAGTCACACGTGATGACTGTCGGAGTCGTGTTGACGCAGTTTGTGATCGGGCCGTCCGTGGTCGGGTCCGACAGCGTGCCGTTCGAGCCGGCGTCAAGGAGGGACAACTCGACGGTGGTGGACCCCGCGCCGGTCGCGCCGAACTTGATCCTCGCCAGTGAGCTGGAGCCGGGCTCCACCGGGCTTGAGATTGAATCGATGGCCAGCCCGTAGACCGGGGGAACACCAGCGCTGACAAACGACGGGTAGATCAGAGCGCTGCCGAGAAGCGCAGCTGTGGCAAGTGTGGCGGCGAGGACGGTGCGGATACTGGAAGTTCGCATGAGGTGTCTCCTGAACAGGGACAAGTGAACGGACGTAAGCCCAAGCTCCAGCGTGGTGAGTGATTGCGGACCAGGACCAGTGGGCAAAGTCTAC
>JAHRAZ010000070.1 GCA_020027475.1 Microthrixaceae bacterium | reverse complement strand
GATCACTGTGCAGGGGATCACAGTGCAGGGCACGGCGCTGGCGTGCCCTGATCCCTGAGCAGATCAGAGTGGGATTGAGTTGAGTGCGATTCCCAGTCGTATCAGACTGCTCCGGCCGAATCGAAGTGTGTCAGCAGTTCGGTCAGGACCGATCCAAGTCGTGCGGTTGCACAGCAGCGGTTGTCCGGCTGTGATTGTTCGATGGTGTGGGCAGGTTCCGTCTTGCGCGTCGGTTACTCGGAAGCTGGTGCAGCTTTCTGCCGGCGAAGATCCTTGCTGTCGCCGGTCACCACGAAGGCGAGGGTGATGAGCACCGTCGCGATTCCAACCAGTTGGAGCCACGAGATCTCCTGCCCCAGGAATACGTATGCCCCCACCGTGGAAATCACCGGCATCGCCAGGGTGGCAAGAGAAGTCAGCATGAGGGTGGTGTGCGCATGCGCCCAATTCATCAGGATGTGCCCGGTTCCGGGTATTGCCACCACGGCAACAATGGCCAGGGCGCGGCCTGGATCCAGTTGCCCATCGGGCTGGAAGAGCACACCCGTCGTGAGAGCGAGGCTGAACACGGTGATGAATGCCACGAGGTTGAGTGTGGTCATGTACTCCATCGTGGTCAGGGTCTGGCGGGCCTTCTTCGAGGCGATGAAGTACGCGGCCCAGGCGAATAGAGCCAGCACTGCCATCACGTCTCCAAACAGGCTCCGATCGCTGGTGGGGGTCCCGCCGAAGGCGACGAGTCCCACAGCCGGAATGGCGATCAACGCACCGAGGATGTGTCGGCGCTGGATCTTCTCTCCGAACATCAGGGCAGCGGCACCGGCAATGACGATCGGCTGCAGTGCGCTGAGGGTCACTGCTATCGCCACCGACGTATTGCGAATGGCGAGAAAGAAAGTGGCGATGTCGAGTCCGAAGGCGAATCCTCCGATCCACCCGGCTCGGATGACCCGGGCAGACAGTCGCCCGCCGCGGGCATACAGCACCGCGAGATAGATCAGGGTGCCCAAGGCCAGGCGGTAGGTGCCAATGGCCAAGCCGTTCATCGGTATGGCCGCGATGAGAACGTTGCCCAATCCCCACATGGTGACGGCAGTGAACGCTCCAGCGGCTCCCTCGGTGGAGGGTTGGGGTATTCGCACGTCGGTCACCGGGGCAGGGTATCGGCGCTACCGTCGGGGCATGAACGATTTGCTGATCTGGCACAACCCGAACTGCTCCACCTCCAAGTACGCGGTCGCTCAGGCGGAAGAAGCCGGCGCGGAGTTCGAAGTTCGCAAGTACATGCTCAAGTCGGGGCGACCCGAACGCGCCGAGATCGTGGAGCTTCTGGGCCAGCTGGAAGATCCGGCCACCGACTTGGTTCGCCGCGACGCGAAGTTCAAGAAGTACGGCCTCACGGACAGCGATGTGGATACACCCGCGAAAGTCGCTGACGTCCTCGAAGACCACCCGGAGCTTCTGCAACGGCCGGTTCTGGTGCGCAACGGCGTGGCGATCATCGGGCGGCCGAAAGATCGCGTTCCGCCGTTCGTGGCATGACCACCGTCAGGCGTCAGGGAACATCGATCCGACAAGGGCGTCGCACAGCTCGTCGCCGATTGAGTCCGTTTCGGGTCGGAACATCCGCATCACGAATCCCGACATGAGCTGACCCACGATTACTGCCGAGGCAGCCTGTGGATTCGGGATCTCGGGCACGAATTCCCGAATCCATGCCTGCCCTGCAAGTTCCAGGAGACTCAACAACTCCCGGCCAACCGGCAGAACCGCTTCCTCACCGCGGATTCCCTCGCCCAGAATGAGCAGCCAGATCGGCTCTTCCTCCAGAGCGCCGTTCCAGACGAGCATGAAAACCTGGCGGAGGCGAACTTCCGGCGGGTCGTTGAAGTCCACTTCGAGCGGTATCTCCAACCGGGACCCGTACTGCCTCTCGGCCACGACTGCGCCGAGGAGAGCATCCTTGGAATCGAAGTAGTGGTAGATCGCAGCTACCTGAAGGTCACATGCCCGGGCCAGATCGCGCATTGACATTCCGGCTGCTCCATGGGCTGACATCAGATCGAGCGCGTTGTCGAGAATGACATCGCGCTGGCTCTGATGAGCCTCAGTGGTGGCCACGGCCCGGTCCTCTACTTCTGGTAGTGCTTGCGAACCCTCAGTGAGGGACCGGGCACTTGGTGAATTCGGCCGGAATGTCCTGTAGGGACAGAACCAGGGAGGACTCGCCGCGGACGAGTTTGAAGTCTTCGGCGACCTTGATGTCCGGGAGACGCCGGAGCAGTTCCTGGAACACGATCCTGACCTCCGCGCGAGCCAGGTTGGCACCCAGACAGTAGTGAGGTCCGATACCGAACGCGAGGTGCGGATTCGGGTCACGGGTGAGGTCGAGAACGTTGGGGGTCTCGATGGCCCGCTCGTCGCGGTTGGCCGATCCGTAGAGCATCAGCACGCGGTCGCCCTCTTTGAGATCGCGGCCACCGTAGGTGTGGTCCGCGGTGACAGTCCGCAGGAATCCCATCACCGGACTCACGTAGCGGATGAGCTCTTCAACCGCGGTGTTCATGAAGTCCTCGTCATCGAGGTTGTCGATGAGGAGCTGTTTCTGCTCGGGGAACTCCGACAGGGCGATGAGCCCGCCGCTGATCGCGTTGCGGGTTGTCTCATTGCCGGCCACGAGGAGGATCACGAGGAAGGAAATTACGTCCTCATCATCGAGCTGCAGACCCTCGGCCTGACGCCGGGCGAGTTCTTCTTCGGTGATGCCCTGAAGACCCACGAAGTCCTTTTCGAGCTTGCCGTCATCGAAGGCTTGCGTGAGCACTGAGATCAGATCGTCTTCGGGACTTGCCCGGCGCTGGGCGATGAGGTCCACGCACATCAGGGCGTATTCCCCAAAGGACTCCGCAGCTTCAAGCAGCACGGGGTCGTCGGCTTCGGTGTGTCCGTCGCCCGCCATCATGGCGTCGCTCCACTTGTACATCTTGAGGCGCTGTTCGGGGTCGAGGCCCATCATCTCGCAAATGATGATCAGCGGTACGTGAATGGCGAAGTCGGCCACGAAGTCGATCTCACCCTTCTCCGAGATCTCATCCACGATCTCATTTGTGAGGTTGCGGATGTGGGGAACCAGCTCACGAACGCGGCGGGGAGTGAAACCTTGGTTGATGAGGCGACGGGTGTCCACGTGCTGTTGCCCGTCGAGGGTGATCAACGACATTTCACCGGCGATCGCGGGTCGAACGCCGAATCGCGAGCAGTAGAGGTCGTTGTCGCGACTCACATGGAACACGTCTTCATGGCGTGCGGCGATGTAGAGGTCGTTCGCCTCGTCGTAATGCATTCTGTCCTGCGACCGCAGCCACTCGAACAACTCCCACGGGTCATCGAAGGTGTGCGGATCGGTGAAATCGACAGTTGCCGGATCTTCAATCAAGGTCATTTTGTCTCCTGTGTTGACCAGAAATGGATTCTCGGTGCGACGGGCATGCCCCTCCGGCGCCGCAGATAGGCTACTTCCTGATTGAACGTTCGTTCAAGGCAGTGAAGCTCGAGATGGTCAGCAGTATGTGGTCCGGGTCACTCCATGTGGCGATGGCCCCAGGGGGAACAGTGCAAATCGAAGACATAGATCTATTGGATCCGGACAGGTTCGTCGCCGGCGAGCACCATGAGATGTTCCGGGTGTTGCGGGCCGAGGATCCTGTTCATTGGACTGAGGAGCCGGACGGACCGGGATTCTGGTCGATCACCAAACACGCTGACTTGCGGGAAATCAACCGCGACGTCGAACTGTTCTCCTCGGAGGCGGAGGGGACCCAGCGTTTCGACATGAGTGTGGGCGACTTCGACACAAGGGGCCAGATGCTCATCGACAGCGATCCGCCGACCCATACGCGGTATCGGCGATTGGTCAACAAGGGATTCACGCCCCGGATGATCGGACTCCTGACGGATCATCTGGAATACCGGGCTGAACTCATTGTGGATGACGTGATCGAGAAGGGCGAGTGCGACTTCGTCACCGATCTTGCGGCCGAACTCCCCTTGCAGGCCATCGCCGAGTTGATGGGTGTGCCGCAGGAGGATCGGCACCTGATTTTCGACTGGTCCAATACTCTGATCGGCTCCACAGATCCGGAGTACGGCCAGGAGGAGGCCGCGGCCGAAGCCGCAACCGAGCTGTACGCATATTCGAATCGGTTGGCGGCGGAACGTCGACAGAATCCGAAGGATGACATCGTCACGGTGCTGATCAATGCGGAGATCGAGGGCGAGAAGCTCAGCGAGTTCGAGTTCGACATGTTCATGCTGTTGCTGTCGGTCGCGGGAAACGAGACAACTCGAACTGCCACCTCTCGCGGGATGGATGCGCTGTTTGCCCATCCGGATCAGCTCGAGGATTTCATCGCCAACGTGGGCGATCACGACTACATGATGACCGCGATGGATGAAATTCTGCGTTGGTCCACGCCGGTGATGCACTTCCGCCGCACCGCCACTCGGGACACCGAGATTCGGGACACGAAAATTTCAAAGGGCGACAAGATCCTCATCTGGCACGTTTCGGCCAACATGGATGAAGAGCAGTTCGCGGATCCCTTTCACTTTGATCTGCGTCGCACGCCGAACGATCACATCTCTTTCGGAGGTGGCGGGGCGCACTATTGCCTGGGTGCGAATCTGGCCAAGGCCGAGCTGGAGATCATCTACCGCGAAGCAATGAGTCGCCTTGGCGACATGCATCCAACCGGTCCGGCCCAGGCTCTGCGATCCAATTTCATCGCGGGTGTGAAACACCTCCCGGTGGCGTTCACACCCGGCAAACGCAAACACCCTCAGCCCTGATCGACAGCGCTCTTGCTGACGCGAAGTGAAACGTGTTCCTGACTTTGGCTACCGTTCGCTCATGCATACGGAAATCTGTGACAGATTGGGAATCGAGTTCCCGATTTTTGCGTTCACCCACTGCCGCGATGTCGTGGCTGCGGTTTCGAACGCCGGGGGATTCGGCGTACTCGGCGCTGTGGGATTCACTCCCGAACAACTGGCTGTTGAACTTGAGTGGCTGGATGAGAACTGCGCCGACGGCTACGGCGTGGATGTGGTCATCCCCGGCAAGTACGAGGGCATGGGTGAACTTGATCCAATCAAGCTCGAGGCCGACCTGGTGAAAATGGTCCCCGACGAGCATCGTGCGTTCGCCAAGGGACTGCTTGCCGACCACGGTGTTCCCGACATGCCTGAGGGCGAGGAGGTTCCGACCCTCATCGGCTGGACCGAGGCCACCGCCAATCCGCTGATCGACGAGGCGCTTGCCCATCCGAAGGTGAAGCTGATCGCAAACGCCCTCGGCACCCCGCCTCCGGACATTGTGGACCGTATCCACAATGCCGGTCGTCTGGTGGCTGCTCTGTGCGGATCGGCAGCTCAGGCTGCGCGTCACAAGAACGCCGGCCTCGACATCATCATCGCCCAGGGATACGAGGGTGGCGGCCACACCGGCGACATCGGATCGCTCGTTCTGTGGCCGGAGGTGATCGATGAAGTGGCCCCGATTCCGGTTCTGGCGGCAGGTGGCATCGGAAACGGCCGTCAGATGGCAGCGGCCATCGCGATGGGGGCCCAAGGCGTCTGGACCGGTTCCATCTGGTTGACCGTGGAAGAAGCCGACATCACACCGAAGCAGATGGAGAGCTATCTCGATGCCGGTTCCCGTGACACAGTCCGCAGCCGCAGTTTCACCGGCAAGCCTGCGCGTATGTTGCGCAACGACTGGACCGAGGCCTGGGAATCCGATGACACACCGGACCCGCTGGGGATGCCGTTGCAGTTCTTTGTGTCCGGTGAGGCGGTGGCGCGAGCACATCGTTACCCGGAGCAGGCCGTTGACGTTGCGTTCAACCCGGTCGGTCAGATCGTGGGCTCGATGAACAATGTGCGCAAGGCCGGCGACGTCGTCATCGCAATGGCGCAGGAGTATCTGGAGGCAACTGATCGTCTCGAGCGACTGAACCAAGCGGCCGGCTGACCACAAGGCAGCCGGCAGATGCCACCAAATCCGGAGAATCTCCGTTCGAGGGTAAACTTGGTCGTGTCGCCGCGGTCTTACGGCCGACGTGGATCGACTTGATCTGCAATGCTGCTGCGATGGTTTCCACTCGCCTTCCGAGCAGGTTGCTCGCCATACCCTTCGCCCTCGCGGCGCTCGTTGCCCTTGGAGGTTGCGGCGACGATGCAGAGGACTCAGCTTCGTCTGAGCCGCAGGTGGTGCTGGGTGGTGACGGGCTACAGATCAACGAAATCCAGATGCTTGGCTCGCACAACAGCTACCACCTTCGCGCGGAGCCACAAGTGGCCGATGCACTGGAAGCCCTCGTTCCCGATCTGTGGGCAGAGATTGACTACGAACACGTTCCGCTCGAGGACCAGCTTTCGGAGTACGGAATTCGCCAATTCGAGCTCGACGTGTTCGCGGATCCTGATGGAGGGCTGTACTCGACCCCCGCAGCGTTGGAAATCCTCGATGAGCCTCCTCCGGACGAACCGTCGATGGAGGAACCCGGCTTCAAGGTTCAACACGTAGCGGACATCGATTACAACACCACCTGCCTGACCTTCGTGGAGTGCCTCCAGGAGATCGAGGAATGGTCGAGCATGAATCCCACACACCTGCCCGTGATGATCATGGTGGAGACGAAGGGTGACGACCTCGGCAACGGCGCCGGGGGATTCGGTGTGGACCTGAGCACCCTCGACGCCGAGTTCGCGGTGCCGCCGGAGATGACGCCGGAGCTGTTCGACGATCTGGAAGCCGAGGTCTTGTCAGTATTCCCGCAGGATCGCATCATCACTCCGGATGACATCCGGGGTAACCACGAGACCCTTGAGTCGGCGGTCCTCGCAGATGGTTGGCCGACCATCATGGATTCTCGTGGCCGGGTGATGTTCTCCCTGGTGGACACCGGGGAATCGCGCGATCTCTATGTGAAGGATGCTCCTGCGCTGGAAGGAAAGTTGTTCTTCACCTCGAGCGAAGAGGGCCGACCCGATGCTGCGTTCTTGCGGGTGGATGACTCAACGGAGGATCCGGATCGCCTGGATGAGCTGTCAGCCGCCGGCTACCTGATCCGAACCCGCACTGATGAGCCGGGTATCCACGCTCCGAACAACGACACGAGCCTGCGGGACTCAGCGTTTCTAACCGGAGGCCACTATCTGTCGACGGATCAGTACGTTCCCTACGACGAAACCGGATTCGTGGTGGAACTTCCAGGAGATGTGATTGCCGTGTGCAATCCAGTGAGCGCCCCGAACGGTTGCGAATCGCTAGCCATCGAGGAGTGATTCCGGTAGTGGCGCCGAGGAGTGGCTTCGGTAGCACTGCTGGATCGGGTTACTTCACCACAATGCTGCGGCATCCGAGGTGTCTGGTTTCGCCCGTCGGGTTGTCCAGCAATGCCACGCAGATTTCGTGATCGCCCCTGGAAGCCTTGATGGCCGCCAGAAACCTGTTGTCTACACTGCGGGTTTCGTGCAGTCTGACCCCATTGGGACCCTTGTGGGCCACGATCACTCGAACGGGGCCGTCCGGGTCGTAGGCGTGTCCGGCCACGAGGATCGTTTTTGGATCCGCGGCCCACAGGTCCACGATCTCGAGGGAGCCGCGTGCTGGAGTGCTGCTCCCTGGCCCACCGATACCATTGACCTTGAATTTGGTTGACTGGAGACCGAGTTTCGACTTCACCTGAACCCCGGTCAATTCGGAGACCCCTCCGGCAGTGAAGAACTTGAGCTTGACTTTGTTGAGCCGGCCAGAGACCCCGCCGCCGGTGCCCACGTCGACTCGCGTCACGGAACCGATCCCGAGGGCGGAACCCAGCGATGACCCGGTGTAAGTCTTGGACCAGGAATTATGGGGGTTGCTTGCGACCGCGTCGGATGGATCCGGTATGCCTCGAAGGTACGCAAGCGGTGTGACCCACACGGTTTCGCTGCTCGCTGTGTGGCCACCAGAGGATGCCGAGTAGACGGCATTGATCAGCTCGGATCCGTACTTCACGACCTGAGCCGACGTGGAGGTGACCGCGTGAACCCATCGTTGCCCGTGCGTGGCGGCTTCGATGTCCGACCCGTTGTAGCTCTGGTGAATGGTTCCATCCAGAAGGTCGTAGTCGGATGCGGCCCGGTTCTGTGATTCCACCACCTTCTGGGCGTAGGTCCGGCCGGCGATTGCCTGTGCCCTCAGTGCCTCGGTCGGCCACAAAGCCGGCATTTCCCCCAGACCCATCAGGTAGTCGTCCATGCTCAGGTCGAACACCGTCATTCGGAGGCCACCCGCCGGGTCGACGGCGATTCGGAGGCTGCCGCGGGCATAGACGTGACCCGATTGTTCCACCCGGGTCGGCGCAGTCAGCTCGATGATGACCGCGCCGGGGGCTGTGGCGTTGATCGCTCCCGTGAGCACCACGTTGTTCCCTGATCTGGTTGCCCTGAAACCTCCGCTCGCCGTGCCAAGCCGAGTACCTCTGTGATTCACCGCAACCGTGCCCCATACACCGATATCGATCGAGCTCAACTTCTGGCCGATCAGGACTCTCAGGTCATTGGTCACCGCCGCGGGTGCCACGGTCGTGCCCGAGTAGTAATGCGTGAGTATCTGGTTCGCGGTGCGCCCTTTTTCGGCCAATCCACGAGCTCCCCACTGGCTCATTCCAACGCCATGACCCCATCCGGAGCCGACGAAGTTGAACGAATTGGTTGACCCTGTGCTTCCACCCGCCGATGCAACCTGAGCAGAACCCACCATCGACGCGGTGTGCAGCAATGACAGGACAAACAGGGCGGCCAGTAGCCGTCGGGTTCTGCTCATTGGGTGGCTCCTTGGCTAGGGACGAGAGTGCTTCCTGGTGAGGACAGGAGTGCTACGGCGCGGACCCCGTGTGCCCACCCAATCACTCTCCGTGGGTGATAGTTCATCCTAAGCAACATTGGCCCGTCCCGCGGCGCTACCCTCGGGCGCAATGATCGGTCAATGTATGCGCCCAGGATGTGCACGGACCGCCGAAGCGCGGCTGACCATCACTCCGGGTGAGCTTCTGGTGACGCTCGAGGACCTGTCTGATCCTGATGAGCCCACGCAGATGGTATGCACATCCCACGCGAATTCGATTCGGCCACCCGTCGGGTGGTCGGTCTCTGATCTCAGGAATGGTCATTCTCCGAGCAGGAAGTTTGCGTCTTCCGGCAACACCGGTCCTGCGGGCGAGACTTCAGCAACCGACGAGTCGGTTTCGACTGAGTCGCCCGGCAGAGGATCGGCCGAGCCATCGGTGGACTCCACCGGGGAGTCAGCAGACGAGACTTTGAAGACGGTTGATGGTTCCGAGGTCGAAGTTGGGCTCGACTCGGAGTTCGATCCGGGTGCGGAGCGGCCCAATGCCTCAGGTCTACTTGGCCGGGCTTTTGAGTGGACCGGTCCCCAGCGCTCCGTGCTGACCCAGGATTCCGATCCGCCCGCCGACAATTGAGGCTTGGCCGGAACGGCGCTGAGTTCGGCGTGCGCGTTGCGACCTGCAGTCGGTGCGTGCATATGGTGAGGCATGGTCGAATTCCAGTTTCAGGAGATGTTCCCCCAGGAACCCGCCGACACGCCGTATCGCAAGCTCGATGGAGATTTCGTTTCTGTCGGGGACTACAAAGGGCGCCGAATCCTCGAGGTGGATCAGGAGGCACTCACAGTTCTCGCGAGCGAGGCCATCCGCGATATCTCTCATTTGTTCCGGTCGGGTCATCTTCAGCAACTCAAGAAGATCCTGGAGGATCCTGAAGCCACGGACAACGACGTATTCGTGGCCCGGGCATTGCTCCAGAACGCCAACGTGTCCGCAGGCATGGTCCTTCCGTCATGTCAGGACACCGGCACCGCCATTGTGATGGGCAAGAAGGGCCAGCAGGTCTGGACCCATTCAGGCTCCGGTGTACCGGGCGGCGACGAGGAGGCCTTGGCCCGAGGTGTGTTCCGCACCTATACAGAGACGAATCTGCGGTATTCCCAGGTGGCACCACTCACCACCTACGAAGAGGTCAACACCGGCACGAACCTGCCTGCTCAGATCGACCTTTCAGCAGTCGACGGCGATGAGTACCGGTTCCTGTTCATGACGAAGGGTGGGGGCAGCGCAAACAAGACCTTCCTGTTTCAGGAGACCAAGGCACTGCTCAATCCGGAGTCGTTGTTGGCGTTCTTCGATGAGAAGATCAAAACTCTCGGAACCGCGGCCTGCCCGCCGTATCACCTCGCGGTGGTGATCGGTGGGACGAGTGCCGAGATGAACCTGAAGACCGTGAAGTTGGCCAGCGCCCGTTACCTGGACGGTCTGCCCTCTGTGGGCTCGAACACCGGACACGCCATTCGCGACCGCGAGCTGGAATCTCAGATTCTCGACCTGGCGATACAGAGTGGCATTGGTGCACAGTTCGGCGGCAAGTACTTCTGTCATGACGTTCGGGCGATTCGCCTGCCTCGTCACGGCGCATCTTGTCCGGTGGGAATCGGTGTGAGTTGTTCTGCCGATCGGCAGGCACTTGCGAGGATCACCGTGGACGGTGTTTTTGTCGAACAACTGGAGACCGACCCGGCAAAGTATCTGCCCGAGGTGTCCGATCTCGACCTTTCGGATGACGTTGTGGAGATCGACCTCAACCGACCAATGTCGGAAATCCGCGCTGAGCTGAGCCGGTATCCCGTCAAGACGAGATTGTCGCTGAGCGGTCCCGTGGTTGTTGCCCGCGACATCGCTCACGCGAAGTTGAAGGAGCGAATCGAAGCGGGAGAGGGACTCCCCGACTACGTCAAGGATCACCCCATCTACTACGCCGGTCCCGCGAAAACCCCGGAGGGGATGGCCTCGGGCAGCTTTGGACCCACCACCGCAGGGCGTATGGACGGCTACGTCGATCTGCTGATGCGCAATGGTGGGAGCTTCGTCACACTGGCCAAGGGCAATCGATCTGCTCAGGTCAGGAAAGCTTGCGCGCAACACGGTGGGTTCTACCTGGGTTCCATCGGCGGACCGGCTGCGATCCTGGCGCAAGACTCGATCAAGTCCGTCGAGGTGCTCGAATACCCGGAACTCGGCATGGAAGCGATCTTCAAGATCGAGGTGGAGAACTTCCCGGCGTTCATCATCACCGACGACAAGGGCAACGACTTCTTCTCGGAACTCCTCTGAGAATTGCCCCACCGGTCACGGACGCCGGGGCTTGTGAACCAATCGCAGTCTCTTTGGATCGGAGGGGAGTAAGGACTGAGCTGGGTCAAATACTCATTCGGTTTCACTTGTCGGAGTGGTCACTGTGTGCCAGAGTTCACAGCAGCGCGATCTGGGAGATCCATTGAAATCCAAACTACGTCTGGCTGTATTTGCAGTTGCGGCCATGTCGATTCTTGCCACTGCTTGCACGCAGCCCACGGGATCGGGTAGCGGCAATTCCTGGACCGCCAACCCTGCCGTGGTTGATCCTGCCTCCTCCTCTGATTCCCAATTTCCGAACATTGCATACGGACCGACCGGTAGCCCTCGCGGCGAGTTGGCCGTGATGCTCCACGGCACCGGCGGACAGCCACAGGCCCACCATGAGATCGCCGCCACTCTTCGGGCCAAGGGTTTCCACGTGATCCTGCTTCGTTACTCGGCTTCTCTTGGAACCCTCGGAGCTTGTCCCGATGCTGTTGCACTCACCTTCCCAGACTGCCATCGTGAGTTCCGCAGCGAGACCCTGTTTGGCGCTGGTGTCACGGATCCCGACGGAAACGGCTACGACAACCCCACTGCCAACATCTCCCAAGCTGATTCAGTGTCCAATCGCCTCCTGAAACTGGTTGACTACCTCGACACCTTGGCCCCGACGAAGGGCTGGGATCAGTTCCAGCAGTCCACCGGCGGTACCTGTGACAGCATCAACGCCACCTATGGAGTCTGTGATCTGGATTGGTCAAGGGTTTCAGCCCTCGGGCACTCCCAAGGTGCCGGAGTCGCGATGTATATGGGCAAGTTCTTCGACCTGAATGCGATCGGGCTTCTCTCTGGACCATTTGATTCCTTCGAGGACGGTAGCAACCACACCGTTGCTCCCTGGATCACCGAAGGCGGCATGGACACACCATCCTCCGACATCCATAGCCTCTCCCACCTGAGTGACTACTCCCTGGGTCGCATTCGATCAGCGCTTGATGCTCTGGGGCTTCCCGGTCCCGAGACTGATGCCACGCTTGACCCGCCATACGCGTCGAACCGTCTGGTCACCAACGTGGCCGCCACGTGCCCGTGGGATGGAGCCCAAGGCCACAATTCAACTTCGGTTGACCAGTGTGCTCCGGACTACGTGTACTGGGATGCATGGTCGGCATTGGCCGGCGTCTGACCCTGCGGCCAAGCACGCGCCGCGCGAGTTTTGCGCACCCGGATACGGCGTACCCGAACACGGCGAACCTGA
>JAHRAZ010000065.1 GCA_020027475.1 Microthrixaceae bacterium | reverse complement strand
GCGTCCCATCGACAGAGAAATGATCTGATGACATGTAACGGCGCAGCTTCGCCTGGGTCACCACAGCAGCGAAGAACACATCCGCGATCTCATGGTCCAACAGCCGTTGCCGGTTCTTCGTGAACGTCGTGGCGTCGAACGCTTTGGCATCGATGGTCAGGCCGAGGAACCACTTGAACAACATGTCGTAGTTGAGCCGCTCACAAAACGCCCGCTCCGAGCGGATCGAGTACATCGCCATCAACAACTGCTCCGGTGGCATCGACCGCCGTCCTGAAGACGCATACATCGCGTCGAAGTCGCCATCGAGACCAGCCAGCACCTCGTCCACGATCACCCGGATCCGACGGATCGGATGATCCTGCGGGATCAGATCGCTCCGTGCTCAACGACGACAACCTCAACGACGACAACATCGACAACTGACGATCCGGGGTTCCACGCATACCCCCATTCCTTTACATCCCGACACCAGACGCGAGCACCCAACACACATTTTCCGCACCCTGCTAGACGCTGCTAAACACTGAACACGATCCATAAGCTTGAACTCTGGGAGAGAGAGACGATGGCGAGAGAACCACTACCTGCGAATACACCAGCGGTGCACGCACCAGTAGGGGAGATGGCAACTGAGATGCTGCCTGCACCCACCAGGGGACACCGTCGGCGCCGCCGCTCCGTGTCGCATGTGAGGGCCCTCCTCGTTGTGTTCGCTGGTATGGCGGTCATTGCCACAGCGTGCACGACCAATCCTCCGGTCAACGACACAGCAGTGCCTGAGTTCTACCGAGTGAGCCCGGGCATCGAACAGATATATGTCCAGGACGCCGGAGTCGGTGATCACATTCTGGTGACACATTCGGCTCAGAAGGTGCGCGAGGGTGTCGCAGACGAATTCGGCAGCCTCGTAATCCGTGGACTCAGTCAGGGCGAGACCTATCGCGTCGAGAACCTGACCAGTGGCGAAGCGAGCGACGTGAGAGTGCTCGTTGCCGACGAGCATCCGCCGCGGTCGTTCTACGACAGCACATCCATGAAGCAGGGCCTCAACTACATCCCGATGCGCGATGGCACCACCATCGCCGCGACCGTACGGCCACCGATTGGCCAGAGCCTTTCCGACGGCCCATTCCCGACTGTGGTGGAATACTCCGGCTACCAGATTGCTGCTCCATCTGACCCGATGACTTCCAAGGTCGGAACCCTCTTGGGCCTGGATCCGGATCCGTTGGCGCCGGCCGGTTCGACCGACGTTGGTGGCCTGCTGGTGCGGTTGGGTGGTTACGCGGTGGTTCAGGTGCAGATGCGCGGCTCCGGTTGTTCCGGCGGTGAGTCGGACCTGTTCGATCTGAACACCAATCACGACGGATACGACATCATTGAGACCGTCGCCGCCCAGGGTTGGGTGAGCCATGGCATGGTCGGTATGGTCGGGATTTCATTCTCGGGGATCAGCCAGATCGCCACGGCGGCAACCAAACCACCTCATCTCGCGGCGATCGCTCCGCTGAGCTTTCTTGGCAGCCTTTACGACGTGGCGTACCCGGGAGGCGTGTACAACACGGGCTTCGCCCGAACGTGGCTTCAGGAGCGGATGGACAACGCCCAACCCGCTCCACATCCTGACGCACTCGAGTACGCCAATTTGATGGTGGATACCGACAACGAGTGCCGGGCAAACCAGAAGCTTCGGCTCCAGACCCTCGACGCCGTAGGTCTCACAGTATCTACCGACACATTTGCCGACCACTACCGGCGACGTGATCTGCGTCCCTGGATGTCCGAGATTGATGTGCCAACGTTCGCCTCGCTCCAATTCGAGGATGAGGAAACCAGTTCCTACGCGATGTTGAATGCTCAGGACCTGCTCGACAGCAACAGCCGGGTCTGGCTGAATATCTCCAACGGGCATCACCGTGATGCGGTCACCCCGGACACCATCACTCAGTTGTTCGAGTTCCTCGACATCTATGTGGCACGCAAGGCTCCCGAACCCAAGCTCGCCGTGATCGCTTTATCCGACATGATCTTCGGTACCGGCAGCGCCTTTCCGCCACTACCCGAGGCAATGGCGCCAACTTTGTGGGAGGCGCGGGCGTTACTCGAAGCCCGACCGCGGGTGAGGTACCTGATCGATCTCACAAGCGGTTCCAATGAAGGCAAGAACCCCGGAGTTCGTTGGGATTTCATGTCCGACAGTTTCCCTCCTGTGGGTTCGGTCGAGCAGACATGGTTCCTCGGTGCCGATGGAGTTCTCGCTGATTCACCCAGCGCAGACGCGAGTGACTCTTACACGGCTTTGCCGACGGAACGCTTCCCAGATGAGGACGAAGAATTCAATTGGACCCAGGTGTCGAGCGGCGCCGGCTTGGGATATGTGTCGGAACCCCTCACGGATGCCGTCGTTGCCATCGGCGCAGCGGCAGCAGAGACTCATCTCTCGTCGAGCGCGGCCGACACAGACCTCGCTTTCACCCTGACCGAGGTGCGCCCAGACGGCCAGGAGATGTTGGTTGGCAAGGGTGTACAACGCGCATCCATGCGAACAATCGACCCGGCCAGGTCCACTCCCACTCAGCCGTACTTCACCCTTGATGCCCACCTTGACCTCGACCCCGGCACCAACCGAGTGGACGTGCAGTTGTTGCCCCTGGGTCATGTCTTTCGCGCGGGAAGCCGCATCCGAGTGGAGATCTCCGCGGTCAACGGAGACTTCGAGCGCTGGGCGTTCGCCTCGGTGGACCCTGCTGAGGGGTCCACGATGACCGCGATCCACACAGGGTTGGGGGCTCCCTCATCGATCACCTTGACCACGCTCGACCGAGACGACTACCCGAGCGAACTGTTGCCGTGTCCCGCCGCCGGCAAGCCATGCAGGGCATACTCGCCGGCCACCAACGGCGGCTGACGCGACTCACCAATTGTGGTTGTTCCCGAATGTGCGTTGACCGGTTGAGGCTGCCTGATCCCCGATGACGAGTTTCCCCGATCGCTCACCCGCCGGGGTGGTTCGGGCGCCCGACGAGCTGGTGATGACAAGTACCTGTCCGTGGCCCCGGGCGGCCCTGGTCGGGAGGACTCCCTTGAGGAAGTGGTACGGGGCCTCGATCAGCCCGCCCTCGAGTTGATGAACGTCGTCGAGGGTTGAGTCGAGGAATGGGCCACCGATGATCTGCCTGCTGAAAGCCGTGGCGGCGTCGATGCGGCCGAAACGTTCCAAGCCGGCGTTCACCAGCTTCTCGGTGTTCTCCGGTTTGGAGAGGTCCCAGACTCCGGTAACGACTTCAACAGCGGAGCCGAGTTCTTCGAGCTCGGCAACGAGTCCGTCTTCTGGGTTACCGATCACGAGGTCGTGGCCCCTGCGGGCCAATTCCCGGGCGAGCGGGGGGTCCGATGTTGAAGCTGGTGTTGGAAACCAGTGCCACGCGTCGGGGACCGTCTTCGAGCGGGCTGTTCGTCATTTCGATTCCTCGTTCTGTTGCGGAATGGCCGGTGTCGGTGTGCGGGTCCGCCGCCGGTCTCGTAGTCGATTCCCAGCGGCGAGCCTTGCGCCACCGACAGTTGTACCCTCACCAATACCCTCACCGGGACTGGATCGAATCCCGAAGGTAGTTTGCGAGTCAACTCGTGAAAGCACTCCGGCAGGGTGGAGAGGTACCGATCGCGCGGCCATTCGGTTCCCCGACCAATTCCGCTGGTTTGTGGGACCATTGGAAATGGCTGAGCGTACGACGCAATTCCGAACGTGCCCTTTGTGTGAAGCGACCTGCGGCCTCGAAGTCACGATGGAAGGTGATTCCGTCGTTCGAATCCGCGGCGACCGCGAAGATGTGTTCTCCCATGGTTTCATCTGCCCGAAAGGCTCGACCCTCAGGCAGCTCCAGGACGACCCGGATCGCCTGCGTGCCCCTTTGGTGAAACGCGATGGGCAACACGTCGAGGTGTCCTGGGATGAGGCGTTCGCCGAGGTGGAGCAACTGCTGATGCCGGTGCTCGAGGAGTGGGGGCGGGAGTCGGCGGCCATCTACCTGGGGAATCCGAACGTCCACAACCACGCACTCACCATCTACGGCCGTGCGCTCATCACGGCGATGGGCTCGAGGAACGTGTACTCCGCCAGCACCGTCGACCAGATGCCGCGGCACGTGTCGTCAGGATTTCTCTACGGCGGTCCGCTGTCGATTCCTGTGCCCGATCTGGATCGGACCGACTACCTGCTCATGCTGGGCGCCAACCCCTTGGAGTCCAACGGCAGCCTCTGCACGGCTCCCGACTTCCCGGGGCGCCTGCGATCGATTCAGGATCGAGGTGGAAAGTTCGTGGTGGTGGACCCGCGCCGCACCCGCTCGGCCAAGGCGGCAGACGAGCATCTGGTGATCCGCCCGGGTGGCGATGCGGCATGGTTGGCCGCACTTGCCAATGTGCTCTTTGCCGAAGGGTTGGTCGAACTTGGCGCAGCGGAGCCGAATCTCGACGGGGTTGACGACGTCAGAAATCTGGTCGGACCCTTCACTGCCGAAGCGGTCGAAGCTGCCACCTGGATCGCACCCGAGGTGACTCGCCGCATCGCCCGCGAGTTGGCCGACGCACCGTCTGCCGCCGTATACGGCAGGATCGGATCCAATACCGTCGAATTCGGCACCCTGACTTCCTGGCTGGCCGACGTCGTCACCATTCTCACCGGGAACCTGGACCGGCCCGGAGGGCTGATGTGGCCAACCCCGGCACACCAGAAGCCCCTGAAACGTGAACCCGGCAAGGGGTTCAGGATCGGGCGCCGGTCGACACGCGTCAGCGGTCACCCCGAGGTCAATGGCGAGTTTCCCGTGGCTGCGCTCGCCGAGGAGATCGATCAACCGGGCGAGGGTCGGATCCGGGCGCTGTTCACGATCGCCGGGAATCCGGAGCGTTCATGCCCCGACAGCCGGCGCCTTTCGGCCGCCCTCGAGTCGCTCGACGTGATGATCTCGATCGATCCGTACCTGAACGAGACGACGCGGCACGCCGACGTGATCCTGCCTCCGCCCCCGGCGTTGTCGAGAAGCCACTACGACCTGGCCTTCTACGGCCTGTCCGTGAGGAACATCGCCAACTACTCCTCGGCGCTGATCACCGCAGAGGGTCCGCTGGAGGAGGACATCATTGCCCGACTGGCCCTCATTGCCGGCGGAGCGGGCGCCGACGCAGACCCGCAGATCATCCACGGCATGGTTCTGGACACCGTGCTGCAAGCAGCAGTGCGCGGCGATGGTCCCCTGAGCGGAAGGCACCCCGCCGAGCTCGAGTCGCAGCTGGTAGACGGCAGTCCTGCCGACCGCGTGCTGGAAGCGATGTTGCGATCCGGTTGGGCCGGTGACCAATTCGGGGCTGAACCCGAAGGACTCACGCTCGACAAACTCAGAGCGAACCCGCACGGCATCGATCTCGGAGCACTCACGCCACGGCTGCCACAGATCCTCAGCACCGAATCGGGGCGGGTGGAGCTGGCTGCCGAGCCGGTGGCCGAAGACGTGGCTCGCCTCCAGGACTCACTTGACCGTCCGCCCGGCGGCCCGGTGTTGGTGGGCCGACGCCACCTCCGATCGAACAACTCCTGGATGCACAACGTCGAAGTGCTCGTCAAGGGCAAGGAGCGCTGCACACTTCAGGTGCATCCCGATGACGCCGCCGACTGGGGTCTCGGTGATGGTGGTTCGGCACAGATATCCTCCGCCGTTGGATCGTTGGTGGCACCGGTTGAGATCACCGACGAGATCGCCCGATCGGTGGTGAGCCTCCCGCACGGATGGGGCCACGACGCCGACGGGGCGCGCATGAGCGTGGCATCTCGGCGACCCGGGGTGAACAGCAACGTGCTCACCGATGCCTCGGCGATTGACCCACTTTCGGGCAATGCGATTCTCAACGGAATACCTGTCTCGGTGTCGCCCGCGTAGAGAACCCGCGAAGAGAACGGAGACCTGACTCCGGGCTGAGCACCGGCGGTCGAACCGCTCGGGGTTCCTCAAAGGGCCGCTCGATCAGACATCGATCCGGCGTTCAGTCGACGAGTGCACCCTCCAGCGGGAATCCGGCGTCTTCCCAGGCATCGAACCCGGGCGCCGCAGGCGCGTCGGTGTCACTCCGTGCCGATAGAGGTTCGAGGTGATGGGCGTCCATCATCGGGCGGAGGGTTTCGACGTCGCTCGTGGTCCTCCCGTATTGGCCTCTTGCCTCCTTTGCAGCTCGTATCATTCAGACCATGCGTATCGGACTGCTCCCGTTGGCCATCGACGAGGACGCGGCGCCGCCAACTGATCCTCAGGCCGTGGTCGAGACCTTCCTTGCGGCGCTCGCCGCAACGGACCTGGAGCGATCATTGGCCTTGGTCGACGACGGGATCGTCTACACCAATGTCGGGTTGCCGCCGATCCGGGGCCGCGACCGGGTGGCCAGGGTGTTGCGCCTGCTCGATCGGCCGGGCTCCGA
>JAHRAZ010000129.1 GCA_020027475.1 Microthrixaceae bacterium | reverse complement strand
CCGCTGGGCCACCACGCTCATCGCCACCCACTCAAGCGAGTACATCAACCGCCGGACGTCGAGATCGAGGAGCCCCTCAACGGTGACTGGGCCAAGTGGTTGAACGCGGGCGGCACCAGACTCCTTTCGACCTTGGCAGAGAATACCGGCGACGAGGCGGTCTGGAGCTGGGGTGATGACCAACACGTGCGCTGGTGGTCGAGACGCCAGCTCCACGAGACCATCATCCACAACGCCGATGCGGCACTTGCGATCGGTCAGTATCCCGACATCTCTGGCGAACTTGCCGCCGACTGCCTCGATGAACTGCTCGACAACCAGCCGGCGAACACGCCGCGCGGTGGGGACGGATCAAATGCATTCACGGTGCATCTTCATGCCACTGACGACGGTCTGGGTGAAGCCGGCGAGTGGATGATCTCCGCGGAGGACGGTCATCTCAGCTACACCCACGCTCACGGCAAGGGCGACGTTGCAGTACAGGGTTCCGTCACCGACCTCCTGCTGTGTGTGAGCAACCGCCTGGAGCTGAGCGATGCTCAGATCAAGTTGTTCGGCGACGAACATGCGATGCGCTCCCTGATCGGGCTGGCGGCTTTATGATCCGCCCATGAATCCCGCAGAAAACACCGTTGGCAGCGAACCCGCCATCGCAGACGATGGGCCGCCGCCAGAGCTTCAGGTCCAGCAACTCGCCTGGATGGCCGAGCATTACCCGGACCAAGCTGCCTATGTCCGCCTCGACACCGGTGAGAGCCTGAGCTTTGCTCAGTGGGATGCAGCAGCGAACCGCCTGGCCAGGGGTTTCGTAGGACTCGGTGTTACGCCCGGCGACCGAATCTCCATCCACGTCGACAACCCGGAGATCTTCAACTGGATCATCTCCTATGCAGCCATCCACAAGGCGGGAGCGGTGGCCGTACCCACCAACACACGACTCACTGCCGAAGAACTGGGCCACGTGCTCGGTCACGCCGAGCCAACCGTGGTGATCACCACTGCCGAAGGCGAACCCAAGCTGCACCTGGCCAGACGCGAGCCGTGGATCAAACATGTCCTCGTGGTTGATCAAGGCGGGCTGGAAGCCACGATGTCGAACGACTCCTCACCGTTTCAGAGTCCGGTGGCACCCCATGACCTGGCCGACATCATGTACACCTCCGGCACCACGGGACTGCCCAAGGGCATCGCCGTTGAGCACCGAAATCTCCACATCCTGCCCAACACTGCGGCTGAATGGACCGGCGCCAGTTGGATCCACGGATCACCACTGTTCACATTCGCCGGAATCTCATTCATCTACAACCCGATGAAGATGGGAATGACCGCGCTGTTCATGCCTCGCTTCGATGCCGGACAGTGGCTCTCCGAAGTGGCCCACCGGAAGCCGTCGATGGCCTTTCTGGTTCCGGCGATGGCACAACTCATCAGTACCCACACCCGATTCGAATCGACTGACCTGGACAGCCTTGAAATAGTGGCGATCGGGTCAGCTCCGTTGCCGCCGGCGCTGCATCTCAGACTGGCTGATCGACTTCCGGACGCCACCGTCAGCAACAACTACTCGATGACCGAGGCCGGAACGGCATTCGCTCTCCTTCCCAAGGAGGAAGTGCATCGACGGGAAGGTTCCGTGGGAATCCCGATCGGTACGGAGATACGGGTCACCGACGGTGCCGGAGCCGTGCTGGAGCCGGGCGAGATAGGCCACATTGAAATCGGGGTCGGTGAGAACCACCGTCACTACTACAAGAACCCCGAGGCGACGGCGCAGATGTGGTCCGGAGAGTGGCTGAAATCCGGGGACTTGGGCTGGCTCGACGAAGACGGGTACCTGTACATCACCGGCCGGGCCAAGGATGTGATCATCCGGGGCGGAAACAACGTGCATGCCGCTGATGTGGAGGCGATTCTCTACCAACATCCATGTGTGGCAGAAGCAGCCGTGGCAGCGGTTCCACACGAGGTCCTGGGAGAAGACGTGGGAGCCTGGGTGGTCCTGCGCGAGGACTGCAAAGCACCCGGGGACTGCACCGCAGAAGATCTCATCGCACACTGTCGAGACCGCCTGGCCGACTACAAGTGCCCCAGAACCGTCACCTTTGTGGACGCACTTCCCAGGAATCCCACCGGGAAGGTACTCAAGCATGAGCTGCCACCGGCAGACCTCGACTCGCGGGACTGAGTCAAAAACCTGACATGGGTGTCAGCTGCCGCGCCATTATGTCTCGGTGACCTCTCCGGCTGACCTTCGCAATCTCCACCGCTTCACCCTCGCCGACACATTCCGCGAGAACAGTCGCAACCGACCGAACGAAACGGCTGTGATCGACGGAGAGATCGTCCTGACCTGGCCCGAACTCGATGAGCGGATCAACCAACTGTCGAACGCGTGGATCGAGATGGGAGTGACCAAGGGCGACGTGATCCTGTGGCTGGGCCAGAACAGTTTCCGCATCCTCGAATGTCTGGGTGCTGCTGCAAAGACCGGTGCCATCTTGTGCGTGGCCAACTGGCGGCAGTCACCCGACGAATTCGCCTTCGTTCTGGACAACGCCCGCGCCAGGGTTGTGCTCTGGCAGGAGGAAGAAG
>JAHRAZ010000002.1 GCA_020027475.1 Microthrixaceae bacterium | reverse complement strand
CGAAGGGGATTAACGCACTGGGAGTCACCATCAGAGTGTGTGGGTAAGGTGGTGTCAAGTGATTGGGGAGTTCTGCTCATGCGCCAACTCATCACGATCAGCGGTCAACCCGGTCAGAAATCGACCTGGTTGTAGATGCCGTACATGGCGCTCATCATGGCCAGCGCAACGAAGCCCACCACCAGACCGATGAAAATGATCGTCATCGGTTCGAACCACGCGGTCATCTTCTCGATCGAATACCCCAACTCTTCCTCATAGAAGCCAGCCGCGTTTTGGAGTTGTGTGGACAACTCTCCCGAACGCTCCCCCACACGAATCATCTGGACCACGGTTGGAGGGAACAGTTCGGTATCGCCCAGAGGTCCGGCAAATCCTGCACCCTGGAGGACCGAATCCATTGCGATGCCCAGCCGTTCCTTGAACACCATGTTGTTTGACCCGTCGACCGCGGTGGGCAGCGCCTGCGGAAGCGGTACGCCTGCTTCCATCAAGGCCGCCAGGATCCGGCAGAACCGCTCGGTAGAGGAGTAGGTGACCACCTTGGAGGTAATCGGCAGCTTGAGCAGGAACCCGTGGAATGCTCGCTTCCCGGAGGCCGTACGAACCCAAGCCAGGGTGCCGACCACCAAAGCCACCAGAATGATGCCTGTGACCAGTCCTGCCGGAGAAGTCACGAAGTTCGCGATCGCCATCAGAATCCTCGTGGGCAGCGGCAACGTGGCATCGAACTCCTCGAAGAACTCCGCGAAGCGCGGAATGGCAAACACCACGATGACGCCCACCACCAATACGGAGATCCCCAGAAGGATCAGCGGATAGACCAGGGCGCTGCGGACCGCCCGCCTCAGATCGATGTCGCGTTTGATGTACGCGTGCAGCTGGTCAAACGCCATGTCCATCCGACCGGTCAACTCAGCTGCAGAGAGCATCGCCATGTAGTAACTGGGGAACACGTCGGCGTGAGCTGCGAGGGCGTCGGCAACCCGAGCACCCGCCGAAATCCGCTCCACCACATCACCGAGGATTTCCTGGAACCGTTTGTTGGTGGTGTCCACAGAAAGACTGGCGATCGCCTCGGTCATCGGCACGCCGGCACGCAGGAACGTGGCCATCTGCCGCGAGAAATGCATGATGTCGGCGGCAGGCACCTTCTTCCGGGTGATCTCGGTCTGCAGTCCTTTGCGTTGGGTGAGCTTGCTCACCCGCAGGCCCTGAGCCGCCAGTTGGTTGCGCGCGTTGGCAGCACTCACAGCGCGAATACTGCCCTTCACCAGTTCGCTGTTCGGGTTCTCGGCCTGATAGGTGAACTTCAGCATTCTGGCCGGTTTGGGACCCGCTCCAGGCGATTGCGGTTCCGATTCCGACGGCTGTGGTGGCTGCGCTTCGGTGGCGGTCATCAGATCGGTCCCGTTGCCTGCTCTGCGGCGAATCCTCGATGGGAGTCGGAGGTTTGTGCGTGGCTTTCACCGGACCCAATCACGTCGGAATCTGGCGAGTCAGTGCCTTCGCCGGGTGCCTCGGGGACCGAGGACACGGAGCCGTCCAACTGAAGCTCCATACCCGGGGCATAGACATTGCGGACCACATCATCCACTGTGGTTTCGCCAGCCAGCACCAGTTCGAAGGCCTGTTGCTGCATGGATTTCATTCCCTGTTCCAGGGCAGCCCGGCGGATCTCGTGGTGTGTGGCTTTGGAGACGATCAGATCCCGAATCTCGTCGTTGATCTCGAGCAACTCGTACACTCCAACACGTCCCCGGTACCCGGTGCCGGAGCAGAGGTTGCAGCCCCGACCCCGTTTCCACACCTCGGGCAGTTCGCCAACGTGGTCCTCAAGCAATCGAACCTCGCTGGCCGACGGTTCCACCTCTTCTGCACAACCGTTGCAGACCCGGCGCAACAACCGCTGACCAACCACCCCCGACATGGCGGACGCCACCAGGAAGGGCTCGATTCCCATGTCGGTGAAACGGTGAATTGCAGCGGCGGAGTCCACTGCGTGCAAGGAGGACAGCACCAGGTGACCTGTGAGGCTCGCCTGCATTGCGATGCGGGCAGTCTCCTCGTCGCGGATCTCGCCCACGAGAATCACATCCGGATCCTGGCGCAGGATGCCGCGCAAACCGTCGGCAAAGCTGATCCCGGTGCCAGTGACAGGCATCTGCGTAATGCCCGCGAAGTGGTATTCCACCGGGTCCTCGATCGTGACGACGTTCTTGGTGGGATCATCCACCTCGGTAAGGGTGGCGTACAAAGTGGTGGTCTTGCCGGATCCTGTGGGACCGGTGCAGAGAATCATCCCGAGAGGCGAGCTGGCGATGGAACGATATCGATCAGCCACCTCGGAGCTCATTCCGAGATCATTGAGGCTGATGAGGCTCCGCGTCTTGTCGAGCAGACGAAGCACGGTCTTCTCGCCATGGATCGTGGGCACTATCGAGCAACGAACGTCGATCGGGCGTCCGTCGACGTTGTAGCTGAACTGCCCATCCTGAGGGCGCCGCCTCTCGACGATGTCGAGTTCCGCCATCACCTTGATACGACTCGACAGTCCGGGACCCATTGCCAGGGGCAGTCGAATTGCATCGGTCATTGCGCCGTCGATTCGGTAACGGACCCTAACGTCGGTCTCGGCGGGTTCGAGGTGTACATCCGAAGCGCGCGACCGAACTCCCTGAGTGATGACCCTGTTGACCACCTGAACCACAGGAGCTGTCTCATCAACCTGAAGGGTCTCGATGGCATCAAGGGACGCCTGGCCATCGTCGCGGGACAACTCGAACGCCTGAATGTGACGGTCTGCCTCGGAGAGGGCGTTGTAGGCCTCCCCCTGATGACGTTCGATGTCGGACATCGAACCGATCAGCAACGCCACTCGACCGCAATGATGCGTCAGGGCGCGAATGGCTTCGGTGTCATAGGGATCCGCGGAAACAATCTGAACCCGGTCGCCAACTATGCGCAGCGGCACAACGCCGTACTTGCGCGCCAGCTCTTCGGGAACGGCTTCGATGGCCTCGGGGGTCGGCGAGTCCATCCGCAGATCCGCCAGCGGCACACCGAACTGCCTGCTCAGCGCCGATGCCAATCCAACCTCATCTATCAGGCCGGCCTTTACGAGCATCTCTCCGATGCGGAGGTGATTCTGGGCGGATATCCCGGCTTGGGTGTCCAGAACGTCGAGAAGGTCGTCGGGTTCGATCGTGCCGAGTTCGAGCAGAAGCTCGCCGAGACGCGTTCGCTGGCTGCCCAACCAGCGGCCGATCTGATCCTCAAGCTTGGCTTCGTCTTCGCTGTCGAAGCTCACACCACCAAAGGTTGTCGTGGTAGGTGCCTTACCCTTGTTTCGACGCAGCACGCTTTTCTCTCTTCACCCGGCGTGATTCCTTCCCAGCGACACGCACATGACCGCCGCCGACCAAATGCGGAGCACACCTGAGAGTGCGCGTCCCGGCCAGTGGGTAGAGCATCCAGTGTGACCAGACCACTCCCCGTGGTCAAGGGAACAATTCCGCCGGAGATCAGGTTTTGGTGCTCACGCCGTTGATCCGTTCGAGAACCGCTTCCACGATGTCGGAGCGATTCATGCAGTAGACGTGGATGCCCGGCACTCCCCTGTCGAGCAATTCCTCGGTGAGGGCCGCTGCCGCATCGGCGGCAATGGCCATTCGTTCCTCCGGTTCCTCGGCGGCCTCAATCTTGTTGGCCAAATCCGTTGGGAACTTCGCACGAGCGATACCGGCGAAGCGCTCCACAGTGCCGGGATTGAGCATCGGCATCACGCCGGGAAGAATCGGGGTGTCGCAACCCAGAACCTCCAGCTCTTCGATCATCCGAAAGTAGTCATCCGCGTCGAAGAAGAACTGTGTGATGCCGAAATCGGCAGCCGAAAGCTTCTCTGCCAGGCGCCGACGGTCAGCATCAAGGGAGGCCGACCTCGGATGCATCTCGGGATGTGCCGCCACCCCAATGGAGAAGTCCCCGGCCGCCCGAATCGAGTCGATCAACTCGATCGCGTAATCGAAGTCGCCGGTAACCTCGGAGCCGTCGGCGGGCGGATCGCCCCCGAGGGCCAGAATGTTCTGGATTCCGCCGGCTGAGTAGTCGCCCAACAGTTCATCGATCTCGCCTTCGGTGTGGCCCACACAGGTGAGGTGCGGCATCGCCGGGAACCGACGATCCCTGTTGATACCAATCACCAGATCCCGGGTGCGGTCCCGGGTTGTGCCGCCGGCGCCGTAGGTGACCGACACGAAAGAGAGTTCCGCACCGCCGGGTGCGCTCAGGGTCTCCAGTGAGTCAAGGGTGTGGCTCAGCTTCTCCAAGCCCTCCGCTGTCTTGGGCGGGAAGAACTCCACGCTGAGCGTGGGGCCCTGTTCGATCAGTTCGGAAATCTTGGTCACCGGGAGTCCCCGTTCTCACTGCCGGCAACACCGTGTTGCGCCAACACCTTCATCGTGGGCCATATGCGGCTCAGGTGCCAACCGAGATCGGTCTGGCGTGTTGTCCGCCACGAAGCCCACTCGAGTTCGGGTGCTGAGTGCGGATTCGGCCCGGAGAACGCGTTTGCGCCGCAGACGGCTCTCGCTCAGAACAATCGGGTGTGGCGGGCGACGCAACCCCATGGCGCGTTGGCGGTGGTGGCTACCTTGCGTTGGCGGTGATGCGTTCGGCCGCGGCGACCGTGTTCGCCAGCAGCATCGCACGGGTCATGGGACCCACTCCACCGATTCGGGGGGAGAGCCAACCGGCAACTTCGGAGACCTCATCGCGGACATCGCTGACGAGCTTGCCGTCTCGAAAACTCACTCCAGCAGCAATCACCGCCGCACCGGGCTTGACCATGTCGGGACCAATCAAACCCGGTGATCCGGCAGCGGCAACGATCACGTCGGCCTCTCGGGTGTACTCACCGATATCAGGTACCCCCGTGTGGACCACGGTGACCGCGGCGTTGGCATTCGGTCGTTTGAGGGTCAGCAGATTGGCAAGTGGTCGCCCGATCGTGAGGCCACGGCCGACGATCACCACGTTGCGCCCGGCCACGGGCACATCGTAGTGAACAAGCATCTCCACAATGCCTGCGGGCGTGCACGCCAAAGGAGCTTCCTGGCCCATGACCAACTGACCGAGGTTCTGCGGATGCAAGCCGTCGGCGTCCTTGGCAGGATCGACTTCGAGCATGGCTGACTCGAAGTCGAGTCCCGACGGGAAGGGATACTGGAGGATGTACGCGTGAACCGAAGCAGAAGCATTGAGCTCATCGATCACGGCGGAGATGTCGGCCTGTGTGACATCGGAGGGAAGGCGGCGATCCTCGGAATGGATTCCCAACTCGGCGCAGTCCCGGTGCTTCATCGACACATAGTTGGCCGATGGACCATCATCGCCCACGAGCACGGTCCCGAGCCCGGGCACCACATCCGAATCGGCTAGCACCGCTATTCGAGCCTTCAGGTCCTCTTTGATTCTCGAGGCCAGTGCCTCGCCATCCATACGTATTGCCGTCATCGAAGGCGATCGTAGTTCGGGAGGCGAATCATCCGGACCAGTCCGCTCAGCGGTCTCTGCTTCAGGCAGCGTCAGTCGCGAGTCGACCTGCACTGCTGAGCCGGATACGTTGCCACACATGGGAATACCCCGCATCGCCCTGGCTGCAACCGCATCGCTGACACTCCTGCTCGCAGCCTGTGGAGGCGTCGGCGACAAACTCATCGTGGCACCGAACCCGCCGGAGGGCGGACAGGCGGAGGCCGTTTCGCTGTGGGCCGTCAGCCCCGGCGAGGAGTTGAGCGACTCCAACATCGTGGCCACCGACGCTGTCGACGCCCTCCAGATCTTCCGCCGCAACCCTGAAGGTCAGGTTTCCGAGAACCGACTGGCAGACACCTGGAAGGACAATCTCCTGATCGGGTCGCTAACCGGCACCGGGGCGTTCCTGACCGCCGGCTCACCCGGGGAAAGACCTTCGCTGATCGCCTCCGCACAAACCCAGTTCGAGACGCTCATCGGGGATCGTGGCGTGTTCACCTTCACCGAGTCCGGTTGCCAGCTCGCCACCGACGTGGATACCTCTGAGGTGATCGGCGAAGGCCGGTGTCGGGTGCGCAGCGACGGCAACCTGGTGATCTCGTGGCCAGCCGACGGCGGCGACCTCACTATCTTCGACCTACGTGCCGACAAGCCCATCGTGGTGGAAGGCAATTTTGTCAACGCACAGTCAATAACGAAGAACAACGGTGTGGTGGGTATCGAGCTGGACTCCGACACCAACCAGATGGTTGCTCAGGTGATCGATGGAGAAACCGGCGAGATCCTGGGCAGCGGCGAACCGGCGGAGAGCGTCGGCGTGATGCCCGTAGGGTCCTCCTCCGAGGCCTTCGTGACTGTGTCAACCCTTGGAGATCAACAGACGCTGAACTGGATGGAAACCGATGGCCAGGCCGAGACCGTGGCAACCCTGACCGGTGGTTTGCTGATTCCGGTCTCCCAGGCCGACGGAGTTCACTTCCTGTCCACCAACACCGAAGACCCTTCCTCGTCCAGCCTCAACTACTGGGCGCCCGGCGAAGCCGCCACCGAGTTGATCAGCGGGAACCTGATCGCGCTGAACGCTGCTCCCGGCGAAGTAGTTGTGGCCTTGCGCAACGAAGGACGCATGGAGTTCTTCATCACCGAGCATGCAGATCACATCGACGCGGAAGAACCGCTGTTCGAGATCGAGCTCGGCGAGTTCGTCGAACCCACGATCAGCCGCGCGCTGATCCAGGATCACACGATGCACCTGCTCGTGGGCACCGAGATTGCCTCCTATGTCCGACTGGATCTCCAGGGCACAACAAGCGCCCAGCCGCTCGAAGAGATCCCCCTGCTCGATCTGGCTTCGATTGACACCGACGGCTCAACGATTTTGCGGGGTCAACGAACCGATGGTGCAGCGGAGCTGTTCATCGCGCCTGCGCATTCCGATGAGGCGACACTTAGGGCAACCGCCGACGTGATCGGTGCCGCACTCCTGCGCGAAGGCAAGATCTACATGGCCGCCATGGCCGACGACGACGTGGCGATCTGGTCGATGCGGGCTCAGGGCCAGAGTGAACCCGAAGTTCTGTACGGAGACGTCCAACTTGTCAGCGCCAGTTTCCCGACTCTGGGCGGAGCTGCGGAAATCACAGCTTTCGATCCGGACACCATCAACCGTCAGGCCAACCCCTGACCTGCGAAATGGTGTTCGAGGTCACTTATTGATGTACTCAGAGGGCCTGATGTGCCCGGAAGTCAGTGCTTGAAGTGGCGCTCGCCCGTGAACACCATCGCCATTCCCGCTTCATTGGCTGCGTCGATGACTTCCTCATCACGAATTGAGCCACCGGGCTGAATGACCGCGGTTGCGCCGGCTTCCACGGCGGCATCGAGACCATCGCGGAAAGGGAAGAATGCATCGCTGGCACAGGCGCCGCCCACTGCGCGCCCATCGGCTTTGACACCCGCAATCCGCCCGGCATCGCGACGGTTCTGCTGACCAGCTCCGATGCCCACTGCCTGGCCGTCCTTGACGAGGCAGATCGTGTTGGAAGTGACCCTCGCGGCCACCCGCCACGCCAACTCGAGGTCGGACCATTCGGATTCTGTTGGCTCGCGGTCCGTGGCCACAGACCACTCAGAGCGGTCCAAGTTCACAATGTCCGGGGTCTGAACCAGGAAACCACCGTCGATCGTGCGAATATCCAACTCCGGGATGTTCGGCGTCGGTGCCGTCAGAATTCGCAGATTGCGCTTCTCCAGCAGCAACAGGAGCGCGTCATCGTCGAACCCGGGTGCCACCAGAACCTCGGTGAACACAGCGGACAATGCCTTCGCCATGGCGTGGGTCACCGGGCGGTTGACCGCCACGATTCCACCGAACGCACTGACCGGATCACCCTCGTGCGCCAACAAGTAGGCGGAAGTGATGTCACCGGCTACCGCAACACCACAGGGATTGGCGTGCTTGATCACCACAGCGGCAGGCCCTTCGCCAAGGGAATGCACCAGGCGCCAGGCCGCGTCGGCGTCGTAGACGTTGAGAAAACTCATCTCCTTGCCGCCGTGCTGGACCGCTGCGTCCCAACAGGAATCACCGGAGAACGAATATCGGGCGCCATGCTGATGCGGGTTCTCGCCGTAACGAAGGACCTCTTTGCGAGTGGCCGAAACGTCGAGTGTCCCAGGCAGTTGTGCCCCGCCGGGGGCTTCAGGCCCGGGTGCCGGAAAGTCCGCTGCATCATCGTGGACCTCGTCATCGAGCCAATCGACGATTGCGGCATCGTATTTCGCAGTGTGAGCGAAGGCGTCCCGCGCCAGTCGTTTGCGAGTGGCCGGACTGACGTCGCCGGTTTCGCGGAGTTCGGTGAGAACAACCTCGTAATCGCCGGGGTTCACAAGGACCGTGACGAACTCGTGGTTCTTCGCAGCGGCACGAGTCATCGCGGGCCCACCGATGTCGATCAGTTCAACCGAAGGATCGCTGCTGAACGGATACAGGTTCCCTGCGAACAGGTCGATGGGAACCACCCCGTACTGATCCATGTCGGCGCGGTGTTCAGGATCGTCGCGATCGGCGAGCAGGCCACCGTGGATCGCGGGGTGAAGGGTCACCACCCGGTGACCGAGCATCTCCGGGAAGCCGGTGACCTCAACCGTGGGGATCACCGCCAAGCCGGCCTCGGAGAGCACACGGGCAGTTCCTCCGGAGGACACCAACTCCCATCCCAGTTCCACCAGTGCGGTGCCCAACTCCACCATGCCGGTCTTGTCATAGGCGGACAGCAGGGCTCGTCGCTTCTGTGTTTCGGGCGCACTTGCTTGAGACACGTTTGATTGGGACGCGCTTGATTGGGACGCGCCTGATTGAGATTGGTCGGACATCACATGACACTCCCGCGTTCGAGGATTTCGCGAATTGTTTCGGTGTAGAGGCGCCGCTCCACTGCCTTGATGCGTTCATGGAGGCTGGCTTCGGTGTCGTCGGCGATCACCGCAACGGCCTCCTGGGCCAGAATCGGACCATCGTCGACGGTTTCGGTAGCCACGTGCACCGTGCATCCGGTGACCTTGACGCCGTGGGCCAGGGCATCCCGAACTCCATGCCAGCCGGGAAAACTCGGGAGCAACGCCGGATGGGTGTTGATGATCCTTCCGGGAAGGGACTCGAAGGCAAGCGGAGCCAGGATCGTGCCCCAGCCCGCCATGGCCACGAGATCGATGTCGTGTTCACGAAGACTGCCCACAACTTCTGCGGTGAAGGCGTGCCGGTCGAACCTGTCGCCGAACTCGGTGCGCTCAAGTATCTCGATCGGCAGTCCGTGGCGTGCTGCTACCTTTTCCACGTCGCAGCGGCGATCGACCATCACGAGGGCGATCGGCAGACCTTCGGAGGCCATGGCGTCGAGCAAGGTTCCACTGCCGGAGGCCAGTACCGCTAATCGCATCGGCGCTCAAGTTATCAGCCGCCGGAGAAGGCCAGAACACCGCCGGAGGCCCCACCCCGAGGCACCGAAGGAGCAGAAGAACCTCAAAGGTGTTTCTCCGGTGCATCCGTGCCGGAAATCCGCGACGGATGCACCGCAAAGACGGTGGACCGAGTTACAGAGACTTGCGAGTTACAGAGACTTGATGGTCTCCACCATCAGCTCGCCGGCTTCGGTCGGATTGGCCCCGACCTGCACTCCGGCGTCGGTGAGGGCCTCCATCTTCGCAGCGGCCGTACCCTTGCCTCCGGAGACGATCGCACCTGCGTGACCCATCTTCTTGCCCGCGGGCGCAGTCTGACCAGCGACGTAGGCCGTAACCGGCTTCTTCATCGAAGACTTGATGTACTCAGCGGCTTCTTCTTCGGCGGAGCCACCGATCTCACCGATCATCATCACGGCTGAGGTCTGGTTATCAGCCTCAAAACGCTCAAGGCAGTCGATGAAGCTGGTGCCCGGAACCGGGTCGCCTCCGATTCCCACACAAGTGGTGACGCCAATTCCCTGCGCCTTCAGCTCGTGGAGAGCCTGGTAGGTGAGGGTTCCAGAACGGCTCACGATACCCACGTTCGGTCCCGCTTCAGTGGGTTCCTTCGCAATGTGGCCGGCTGTGATGCCGATGTTGCATTGCCCCGGACTGATGATTCCCGGACAGTTGGGTCCGAGCAACTGAACGTTCGGGAAGTCCCGCTTCAGCTTGTTGAAGAACCATGCTTCGTCCTGCGCCGGCACACCTTCGGTGATGCAAACGATGAACTCCACTCCACCCTCGGCGGCCTCCATCACGGCAGCCTTCACACCGGGGGCCGGGATGAATATGCAGCTCGCGTTGGCACCCGTGGACGCCACGGCCTCACCGACATTGGCAAAGATCGGAATGCCCTCCACATCGGTTCCCGCCTTTTTCGGGTTGGTTCCGGCCACCACCTGGGTGCCGTAGTCACGATTCAGGAGGCCGTAGTAGCGCCCCTGACTTCCGGTCAGTCCCTGATAGACGACCTTGGTGTTCTCGTCGACGAAAATGCTCATCGGTATAAGTCCTTGCCTCTGGATTTCAGTGTGGGTCTGCCGGCTTGTGAGCTGCTCAGTTGGCGAGCTCGACGGCTTTGCGGGCGGCGTCAAGCATGGTCGGAGCCATCTGCAGCTTGTCGCTGAGGTGAGGCTCCAGGATCGCCCTGCCCTGGTCGGCGTTCGTGCCGTCGAGGCGGATCACGATCGGTGCGGAGATGTCGATCTGGCCAAGTGCTGCAACGATGCCGTTGGCAACCTCTTCGCCGCGTGTGATGCCACCGAAAATGTTGATGAAGATGGACTTCACCCGGGGATCGTTGTCGATGATCGTGAGGGCGTTCACGAACTTCTCGGCATCTGCGCCACCACCAACGTCCAGGAAGTTGGCAGCCGAGCCACCGACCTGATTCACCACGTCGAGGGTGCTCATCGCGAGTCCTGCGCCATTGGCGATGATTCCGACGGATCCCTCGAGGCCCACATACTGAAGGCCGGCCTCATGTGCTGCCTGTTCGCGCTCGTCACGGACCTGGGTGACCTCGTAGGCATCCCAGTCGTGGCGGTAGTCGGCGTTGTCATCAACAGTCACCTTGGCGTCGAGTGCGTGCACCTCACCAGTGGGCTTGAGGATCAACGGGTTGATCTCCACCAGGTCGGCATCACCATCCACGTAGGCGGTGTACAGCTTGGTGAGGATCTCAACCGCACCCTCGTTGGCCTCCGGATTCAGATTTGCAGCAGCAACCCAGTCGCGGGCCGCCTCTTCTGTGAGCCCGTCGACCGGATCCACCCAGATTTTGGCAATGGCGTCCGGGTTGTTCTCGGCAACCGTCTCGATCTCCACGCCACCCTCTGCAGAGAGCATGCCCAGGTGCTTCTTGGCTGAACGGTCGAGTGTGAAGGACGCGTAGTACTCCTCGGCAATGTCGGAGGCGACTTCGATCCAGACGTCGTTGACGATGTGGCCCTTTATGTCGAGTCCGAGAATGTTGGAGGCGTGCTCGCGAACCTCGTCGATGTTCTCGGCCAACTTCACGCCGCCGGCCTTGCCGCGCCCACCAACGTGGACTTGCGCCTTGACGACCACCGGGTAGGTGGCCAGTCGCTCGGCAGCCGCAACGGCCTCTTCGACTGTGGTGACCGGCTCGCCCGGTGACACCGGAATTCCGAACGTTCCGAAGAACTGCTTTCCCTGGTACTCGAAGAGGTCCACCCTCATACCTTCCGTTGGAATCCGCCGGGTTCCCGGCAGCGGATCTGGGTACCCGCCGATGCCGGATACTAAACGTCCCACCCGATTTTTCCACATTTGCGGGACTTCAGCGGAAGCAGCACCGGACGAATCGGGTTGCCCCTGCATGACCAAGGCATCAGAGTCAGGCTCCGGCTACACCGCGCCGAAGGGGAAAGCAACTCGAAGCACGGGTGGCGCGGACCGGAGCGCCATCAATCACGCCAACCGCATGGTGACCCTTCAATGGGTCCTCGTGGCAGCCATGATCGTGGCCATGGTGGCCGGGTTGTTGTTCGTGATCGGCCCCAACGAATCCACTCCGGCGAATCAGCGAACGCCCGCAGTGGTCGGGGGCGGGCACGGTTGATCGAACTCGCGTCTGATCGAAGTCGCGTCTGCGCAGGTCCCAGTTGCTGACCGGCCGCTCACGTCCGCACAGATGACGACCCTCGCTGAGTCGGGCCGGCCTTGGGTGTGGACGAAATGTGTGGAATCTTGTTCCGATGCCGGTTGAGCAAAGATCAGGGTCGAACCAGACCACAGCGATCCTCATCGGAATCGCCACAGTGATCGTGATCGTGGCGGCCGTGTGGTGGCTGATCAGTCTTGCCAGCGGTGGCGGCGGGCCGGTCAGCTTGAATCTGGGCGATGACGAATTCAATGCAGGACAAACGGAACGACTGGCCACACAGATCGAGGAGGACGGCCCCGTGCTGTTCAGCGACGTGTCAGGCCGAGGCCAGGTCCGACCCATCTGGGTGAATCACTTCGGCGACGACACCGCAGTCGAATGGTACGTGTTCACTGCAATCGGGCCCGGAGCACCGGCGAACTGCTTCCTCGCATGGAACGAATCCGAAGTGCTCTTCGATCAGAGAACCCCGAACCCTGATGAGCCCAGTGAACCAGGTGAGATCTGTGCCGATGAGGTCTACAGCGTGACCGGCGAGGGAGTCGAGGCCTTCACGTGGAAGCTGGATGATGATGACAATCTCGTGATCGACATCCGTGGTGACAGCAGTGGGGATTCGGACTCCGATGACTCAAACTGAGAACCACCATTCGAAGCGAGCAAGACGACTCAGACCGAGAACAGGGGCATCAGTTCCTTGTGCTGAACCTTGCGGGTTCCGGTGCGGGGCAGGTCTTCGACAAACTTGATCTGCTTCGGGGCCTTGTAGTGAGCCATCCGCTCGGAGGCCCACTCCAGCAGTTCCTCTTCTGTGATGCGGGACCCGGGCTCCAGGCGTATCGCCGCCACCACCACCTCACCCAGCTTCGGGTTGGAAATGCCCAGCACGGCCGATTCGGCCACTGCGGGGTGCTCCTCAAGATCAGCCTCGACCTCCAGCGGATAGATCGTGTACCCACCCGACAGCACGACGTTCTTTGATCGCCCCTGGAACAACACCGATCCCATGGGTCCCGTCTTCACGAGGTCTCCCGTGTGAAGCCAGCCGTCAGGGGTGATGACCGCGTCGCTCGATGTCCGGTCGCCCCAGTATCCCTTGAGCAATCCGGGGCCCTTCACCTGGAGTTCGCCGACTTCGCCTCGCTGCAGGGGCTGGTTCTCTTCGTCGACGACCCTCAACTTCCAGCCCGGTAGAGCCATGCCCAGGGAGTCACCGAGCCCGACGTTCATGAATGGGGGCGAAATCTTGGCAGCCACTCCTCCACCGACTTCGACCATCCCGTACCCCTCCAGGAAGGTTGCCTCACCCACCGGACCGATGCCCGGCAGGGTCACGGTGGCACCAAAGGACTTGAATGCCCGTGCCAGCTCGGCCGGCATCACGTCGGCGCCCGAAATCCATGCCCGGACACTGCTCAGGTCGCGACTCTCGGCTCCCGCTTCGAGCATCATGCGGTACATCGCCGGGACACCGATGAACACCGAACAGCAGCGTTCCTCGATCACATCGAGAACCCGAGCGGCTGAGAAGTGAGTCATGAAGTAGATCGGCGCACCGATCACCATCGGAGCCATCAGCACAGCGAACCCCATGATGTGGGCGACGGGGAGGCTGGCGAGGATTTCGCTGCCACCCATGATCCGCGGCAGCAGTGCTGCAGTGGACATCTGGCCAACCAAAGCCTTGTGCGTGAGTGCCGCACCCTTGGGTTTTCCGGTGGTCCCGGACGTGTAGAACAGCGCAGCCACGGAGTTCGGGTCTGGATCTGCAGGTTCGGGCGGAGCCGACCGTGATCCCTTTCCGGCATCAAGTTCCGATGCGTCGCGAATCACCAGATCCGCACCCGAATCCGAGATCACGTGCCGGATCTCGGGTTCGGTCATCTGGGGATTGACCGGCGCCGGCAACCGACCGACGCGTGCGGCGGCCAGGCTGACCAGAAATTGGTCCACGCCGTTGGGTGTGGCGATCACAACGGGTTGGCCCGGCTTGCTGCGAGCAGCGATGGACGCTGACCAGCGAGCCACCGTTTCCTGGATCTCCCGATAGGTGATCGAGCGGGTGTCGCCCGAATCCATCTCCTCGGTCACTGCCACCGCATCGCCGTGAAGATCTGCGATCGCTGTTGCGAAGCTCGACAATGTCAATCCGCCCCGCAGCCCCAGGTTGACCCGATTTCGAATTCGCATGATCGTCATCCGACCTTCTCCAGAGGTGCCCAGGCCAGCAACAAACGCTTCTCGCCCACTTCCGGGAATCTGACCAGGGCCTCGGTCTTGTCACCAGAGCCCTCCATGTCGAGCACGATGCCGTCACCCCACTTGTTGTGGCGCACATCGTCACCGATCTTGATGCCGATCGAATGGGCTCCGGACTGTTTTGGAGTTGCCGGTCGAGTCGCCCGTTCATGCAACACGGAGCGTCCCCGGGGCTGCCAGGAAGTGGATTCCCAGCCTCCCTCCCTCATCGATGAGCGCCTTCCCGTGCGGCTGGCAGGATCAACTTCGACCAATGCCTCGGGAATCTCGCGCAGGAACCGGCTGGGCGGGTTGTATGAGGTGGCGCCATACAAGCTGCGGCACCACGCATTGGATAGATGCAGGTGTTTCTCCGCGCGGGTGATCCCCACGTAACAGAGACGTCGCTCTTCTTCGAGTTCCCCGGGATCGGTCAAGGCCCTCTGATGGGGGAAGACACCTTCTTCCATCCCCATCACGAACACGATCGGAAACTCGAGACCCTTCGCGGCGTGGAGTGTCATGAGTACAACTCCGGTGTCTGCAGGATCATCTGGGTCTGGCAGCTGATCAGTGTCGGCGACAAGAGATACCGACTCGAGGAAGTCTTCAACCGTCTCGTGCTCGGACGCCATTCCAACCAGCTCGGCGAGATTCTCCACGCGCGTTTCGGACTCGATCGTGGCTTCGGCTTCAAGTTCTGCCCGGTAACCGCTTCGCGCGAGTATTCGATCGATGAGCACGCCCGGATTCGTTTCACCACCGGTGGACACCTCGTCGATGATGTCGAGGAACGCTTCTACTCCCCGACCGGTCCGCCCGGTGACTCCAACATCTTCCCAGCGACGGGCGGCTTCCATGAAGGTGACGGAATGGGTTCTGGCCCATGACTCCAGCTTGCCAACTGACTGATCTCCCACTCCTCGCTTGGGCAGGTTGATCACCCTTTTCACGCTGACCTCATCGGAGGAGTTGACCACGGTCTTCAGATACGCCAAGGCATCCTTGATCTCCTTGCGATCATAGAAACGGGGTCCACCCACAACCCGATACGGAATCCCGGACCGGATCAGGGCTTCTTCCGCCACGCGACTCTGGGCATTGGTGCGGTAGAAGACGGCCATGTCCGACCAGCGGTGCTCACCGGTGTTGTGGAGTTGCGCCAACCGGTGCGCCACCCACTGGGATTCGTCACCCTCATCCTCGCCCTGGAAATGGGTGATCGGGGTTCCGGCACCGGACTCGGACCAGAGTTCCTTGGGCTTTCGGTGTGCGTTGTTTGCGATCACAGCGTTGGCTGCATCAAGGATGGTCTGGGTCGAGCGATAGTTCTGCTCCAGCACCACAACCGTGGCATCGGGAAAGGTGTTCTCAAACTCCAGAATGTTGCGGATGTCCGCCGCCCGGAACGCGTAGATCGACTGATCGGTGTCGCCGACGATGCAGACGTTTCGATGTGATTCGCCGAGCAGCATCACCAGATCGTTCTGGACCGGGTTGGTGTCCTGGTACTCGTCAACAAGAACATGACGGAACCGGTTCCGGTAGTACTCCAGCACTTCTGGATGGGTGCGAAACAGCTCGACTGTGACAGACAGAAGGTCATCGAAGTCCATGGCGCCGGCGCGGCGCAGGCGGATCTGGTACTCGGAGAACACGTCAGCGATTTTGCGGTCGGCTGCGTTTTCCACCATCTCGGCGAAATCCCCGGGGCTGAGACCCTCATTCTTGGCGGCGGAGATCCTCGCGTGAACGCTCCGGGGATTGTATTGCTTGGGATTCAGATTGAGATCCCGGATCACGTAGCCGGTGAGGCGAACGGCGTCGGCCTGATCGTAGATCGAGAACTGCGAAGGGTAACCGAGCAACTTGGCGTCTCGACGCAGAATCCGCACGCAGGCTGAATGGAACGTGGAAACCCACATCTTCTCGGCGACCGGTCCAACCAGGCGTCCGACCCTGTCGCGCATCTCACCGGCCGCTTTGTTGGTGAAAGTGATTGCGAGAATCTCGAACGGAGAAACTCCCCTGTCCCGGATCAGATGGGCAATGCGGTGCGTAAGTACCCGCGTCTTGCCGGAGCCCGCCCCGGCTATGACCAAGAGAGGTCCATCGCCATGGGTGACGGCCTCAAGCTGCGCCGGATTCAGGCCATCGAGAAGATCAACTTCGGTCACCGAACTCACCCTACAACCCGTGTGAGACGGGCCTTCCAACGTGGCCGGAACTGATCGGATCCCGGGTTGTGGGGGCCCCTTGTTTCGGGGGGAATCTTCTGTTCAGGAGGAGCTCCTGCTTGGGGTCAGGAGATGCGCCCGAAGCTCGAGGCGGACATGCCATTGCGGTGAATCGGCGCATACCGCACCACATCACCAGAGCGAGGGGAATGGACCATCAAGGCGTTACCCACATAGATACCCACGTGATGGACGGGCGATCCGAAGAACACGAGGTCACCGGGAAGCAGCTGATCCTCGGAGATCCGGGTGGTGGAGGCGTGCAGGGCGCGCGATGTTCTGGGCAATTCGACGCCGGCGTGTGCGAACGACCAGTTCACCAGGCCGGAGCAATCGAATCCGCCCGGCGCAGCGCCGCCCCAACGGTAGGGATCACCAAGAACAGAACCAGCGGCAACCAAAGCCGGGAAGAACCGGGCGTTGACCATCGAGGGTGCAAAGGTCTCGCGTGGGGCCTCCACATTGGCCTCCGGGGCCGCTGGAGCGGCTGCGGCGTCCAGAGGCCCTGAAAGGACCACGCCTGCTGTGCACAGCGCCGCAATGATCACTACGGCGCGTCGTCTTGCTCCATGTTTCCATGTCATGCATCCAATTGTTACGACTTTGTAATGATTATTGCAACCCTATTACGAACATTACGGTTAGGTGATGGTGCCTACGTGAATGTTCTTTGCCTTCGGTCGAACGCTGCCATCAGTTGGGAGGCAACAACGCTGGAACGTACCGATGACCGCCCCGGGAGGACGGTCATCGGCGGGTGGACGGTGGAAGGGTGAAGTGAGGGGGAAACCGCGAGTGAGGCGGAAACGGGATGGAATCAGCCCGGCCCGGCAAGTGTGCTCCTGTGGGTGAGAGTTCCCTGGGTGCGACAGTCCGCTGAGTATGGGAGTCCCGCTGCGTGTGATAGTCCCGGTTATGGGAGCGTCACTTGACCCGTCCGTAGGCTGAGGGAGTCACTCCGATGCGCTGGATGGCTCCGTACTGCACCGGTTCACCCGTGCGACGGGAATGAATCATGAGTCCATCACCGACATACATCCCAACGTGGTACACGGGCATTCCGTAGAACACCAGATCACCGGGAACAAGCTGGCTCTTGGAGATCCGCATGGTGTCCGAGTACTGGGCACGCGAGGTCCTGGGCAAGCTCACTCCGGCCTGCGCGAAGGACCAGTACATCAATCCCGAGCAATCGAATCCGCCGGGTGACGAACCGCCCCAAACGTATGGATCACCGATCCTGGAGCGAGCAGCGGCTATGGCCGGATTGAACCGTTCATTGACAGTGCCGGTCGCCGTGGCTGTGTTGGCCCCGACTTCCACGGGTGCCGAAACGATCAGGCCCACCGCGGATACCGCTGTGATCAACGCTGCGATCCACCGTCTTGCACCACGTCTCCATGTCATGACGGACATTGTTATGCATTTGTAACAAACATTGCAAGTGTTTCATCAAATCATCCGGTGAGACGCCTTCGGAAGCTTGCATTCGGGCGTAGCCACCCGCTCGTTTTCAGCGACCCGACACACCTGGCTCGGGCTTGCCCATTCGGGGTTACCCAGCCGAGCAGGTCATGACGAAGGACAACTCGGGCACCCAATCAATCCCCGATACCCGAAAAACACCGATGACCGCCCGGGAGGGCGGCCATCGGTGGGTGGGTGGTGAATTCAGGTTGACGTCAGCCGACTCGGCCGCCGCCCACGATGTTGCGCATGTAGTGAATGGAGGAGTATTTGACCACATCGCCAGTTCTTGGTGAGTGGATCATCGATCCGCCACCAACGTAGAGGCCGACGTGGTGAATCGGCGAGCCGAAGAACACGAGGTCACCCGGCTGAAGATTGGCAACCGACACACGCTGTGTGGCTGAGTACTGAGCTCTTGAGGAGTGGGGGAGGTACTTGCCGGCCTGTGCCCATGCCCAACTGGTCAACCCGGAGCAATCGAAGCCACTGCCAGGGCTGGACCCAGCCCATTTGTAGGGGTTTCCAAGCTGAGACTGTGCGGCTGCAATCGCTCCACCTGCCCCGGAAGCGGGCGGAGATACGGGGGCCGGTGGCCTGGCGGGTGCAGACGGAGCCTTTGGGGCCGGCGCAGCCGTTGGCGCCGACGCAGCCCTTGGTGCCGGCTCAGCAGATGGTGCCGGCGCAGCAGATGAAGTCGGCGAACCGCCACCGGCAGGCTGTGTGGTGGACGTGTTGGAACCCGAGGTGGTGGGCTGCTCGGGAGCAGCAGCCTTGGCAGCGGCAGCCTTGGCGGCAGCAGCCTTGGCGGCGGCAGCCTTGGCAGCGGCAGCGGCTTCGGCCTCACGGCGACGCTGCTCCGCAGCCAACGCATCCTTGAGCTCAGCATTGGCCGCACTGTAGAGACTCTGCTGTTCGTCAACCGCTGCCTGAACCCGCGCCTTGGCGGCTTTCTGATCGGCTTCGACTTCGGTCAGCTGATCCTGCTTGGTGACAAGATCAGCCTGGCGGTCGGCCAGATCCGCTCGACTTGCTGTCAAGTCATCTGCGAGCTGCTCACGATCACCCCGCAGGGTGTCGAGCAGCATCTTCTGATTGAGAGAGTCGTTGAGATCTGACGTGCCCAATGCGGCAACTGCCTGCGTGCTGCCGGCTTCCATGTAGGAGGTGATCAAGAAGGCGCTGGCCTCATCCTCTGCGGCAGCCACCTTGCCCTGCGCTTCGGAAACAGCAGCCTTCGTGGTGGATATCTCACCGTGCAACTTCTCGAGTGAATCAAGAGTGGTGAGGTACTCCTCGTCGGCAACACTCGCCTCTTCTTCAAGTTCCGAAAGCTTGTTGGCCAGTTCGACGGCCCGCTGACGCAGCGATTCGATGTCCTGCGCGCCGACGCTTGAACCAGCGGTCAGCAGCAGCGACGCCAAAATGGCGAGCGTGCCGAAGACGGCCAATAGTCGGGTGATTCGTCCAGCTCCCTGATTCATTCCGACAATGGTTGCACTTCTGAGCAACTGTTACAAATGAATGACGACATTGCCTGCGGTGAGACGCATTCGACACACATTCTTCGCAAAGGCAACCGGACTTCACCTTGGCAGGTTTGGGCCACCGGTCCACCGGCCGAGATCACTCCCACTCATGCCGCGGGCATCGCACAGTCGAAGATCACTCCCACACCAAGATCACTCCCACTCGATGGTTCCCGGCGGTTTCGACGTGATGTCGTATGCCACCCGGTTGATTCCCGCCACCTCATTGATGATCCGCGATGCCATCGAATCGAGGACGTCGTAGGGAATCCGGGCCCAATCAGCGGTCATCGCATCATCACTCGTCACAGCACGGATCACAGCCGGGAACCCGTAGGTGCGCTCGTCGCCCTGCACTCCAACGGTGCGGATATCGGGCAGAACCACGAATGACTGCCAGATTTCCCGCTCCAGGCCGGCGATGCGAAGTTCCTCGCGCACAATGGCATCGGCCTCCTGGAGCAAGGTGACCTTGTCCGGAGTCACTTCGCCGATGATCCGCACGCCGAGGCCGGGACCGGGGAACGGCTGGCGAAGAACGATCTCATCGGGCAGTCCGAGTTCGCGACCGACCGATCGGACTTCATCCTTGAACAGGGTCCGCAGCGGCTCGACCAGCTCAAAATCGAGATCGTCGGGAAGTCCGCCAACGTTGTGGTGGCTCTTGATCGTGGCAGCGTGAGCGGTACCCGATTCGATCACGTCGGGATACAGGGTTCCCTGCACCAGGAAGTGGGCGTCTTCGACCCCACCCCTGGCATCTTCGAAGATCCTGATGAACAGTTCCCCGATCGCCTTGCGCTTCTCCTCTGGTTCGGTGATGCCACCAAGGCGCTCGAAGAATCGATCCGCCGCCCGGATGTGGATCAACTCCATGCCCTGATGGCGCCGGAAGGTTTCCACGACCTGTTCGCCCTCGTCCTTGCGCATCAACCCCGTGTCAACGAACACGCAAGTGAGTTGGGAGCCGATCGCCTTGTGGACCAAGGCGGCGGCCACCGCCGAGTCAACTCCGCCGGACAAACCGCAGATGGCCCTCCGACCATCAACCTGAGCGGCGATGTCGGCGACCGCGGTATCGATGAAGTTGTCCGTGGTCCACTGGGCGGAGCAGCCCGCCAGGTCATGGAGGAATCGCTCGATCACGTCCTGACCGTGGGGAGTGTGGGCGACCTCAGGGTGGAACTGGACTCCCCACATCCTGCGTTCGGCGTTCTCGATAACCGCGATCGGGGCACCTTCGGTGGATGCACTGGCCACGAATCCCGGCGGGGCCCCGACCACAGCGTTGAAATGGCTCATCCAGACGGTTTGCGGACTCGGAAGACCTGCCAGCAACCCGGCCGCCTCCCCCGGAGCATCCGCGGAGTTGGCTGGACTCCCGATACTCATGATTGCGCGGCCGTACTCACCGGAACCGCTTCCACCAACAACACCACCGAGTTGTTGTGCCATCAGTTGCTGGCCGTAACAGATGCCGAGGATCGGAACTCCCAGGTCGTAGATGGCTGCATCAACGATGGGCGCACCTTCGATCAGCACCGACTTGGGCCCGCCGCTGAAGATGATCGCGGTCGGGTCCCTGGCCGCTACCTCCGCCGCCGTGATCGTGTGGGGGACGATCTCGGAATACACCTTCGCCTCGCGCACGCGACGGGCGATGAGCTGTGAGTACTGGGCGCCGAAATCGACCACGAGAACCTTCTCGTCGGGCGTATGGACGGAAAGAACCTCAGTCATCGGGAGGTTCCACCCGAAACGGTCAGGTCGGCCTTCTGGAACTCCTTGAGGGTGCCGTATCCGGTAAGGGCCATCGCCTTGCGCAGACCGCCGATGAGGTTCACTCCGCCGTCGGCACGGTCTGCGGGCCCGAAAAGAATCCTCTCCAGATCGCCACGTGTCTCAACGGCATCGACCATTCCTCTGGGCAGGTCTTTGTGCATCCCCGACATCGACCAGATCGTTCCGTTCGCGGGTGCCTCCGAGGCTTGGGCGAGCGGGGCACCGAGCATCACGGCGTCGGCGCCGCACACAACTGCCTTGGCAATATCGGCAGCGGTACTCATGCCGCCATCTGAAATCACGTGGCAATACACACCCGTCTCATCCAGGTGACGCATTCGCGCAGCGCGAGCGTCAGAAATCGCAGTGGCTTGTGGTCCGCCCACGCCCAGCACGTCACGCGTCGCAGCCGTGCGGCCGGATCCGACTCCCACGAGCACACCCGCGGCACCAGTGCGCATCAGGTGCAGGGCTGATGGGAAGCTCGCGCAGCCACCCACCACCACGGGCACACTCAAGCGCCGCACCAGATTCTTGAGGTCGAGCGGTTCAGGATCGCCCTGGGAAACATGATCTGCGGAAGTAACCGTGCTCTGGATCAAGAGAAGGTCCGGTTCGGCCGCTGTTATGTGAGGCAGCAGCGATTCAGTGTTGGCCGGACTCACGGAAACACAAACGGTTTCGCCGCTCTCTCGGATCTGTCGAATGCGCTCGGAAACCAGATCGGTACGGACCGGCGCCTTGTACAGATCGCGGAGTTCCACCACCCGATCACCCGGCAACAGCGAAGCAGCACGCTCCAACAGTTCGGTCGGATCCTCGTGGCGGGTCCACAGGCCCTCGAGGTTCAGCGCGCCCACACCGCCCAGACGACCCATGGCGGCAGCGGTACCCGGACTGGTCACACCGTCGAGGGGAGCTGCAATCACCGGGATTTCGAAGCGATAGGCATCCAGTTGCCAGGAAACGTCGACCTGATCAGCATCGCGTGTACGACGACTGGGCAGGATGGTCAACTCGTCGAAGGAGTAGCCCCGCCGGCCGGACTTGCCGATGCCGATCTCCACTTCTTGCACGCTGTACTCCTCTTGCATCCGGCCGAACGGTCCATCCGGGAAAGAGACAGTCTATTGGCCGCGGTGAGCCGAGATTTCAACGCTTGTTCACGACGTCCGCAACAACCGCAAGATGGCGTGAGGAGAACGATCGGGAGTCGAAACCGGGGGCAACCAGGGCAACGATTCAGAGACGCGCCATGCGGCGTCTACATTCAACCCACGAGGGACTTGAGCATCTGTTTGGCTATCTGGGAATTCATCTCATAGACGGCTTTTCGGCCGGCACTGCCGACCTGTCGGACAACACTGCCGCCGGTAGCCTCCTCCAGTGAATCCAGGCCCGTGATCACGGCATCCTTGGTGGCATCCGTCGCCTTGTAACCCATGTTCGTGAGGCCCTTGACCAGATCCGACTGGGCCACGGGATCCGGAGCAGAGCGCGCGATGATCGAAAGCGCGTCCTTCGTGAGTTCCGCACCCTGACTGATCGTGTCGTATGCGTTGGGTGCCGCTTCTTCCTCACCGTCAATGGAAGACAGCCATCGTCGCACCTTCACAACGATCTCGCCGTGGGTCTCACCTTCAAAGGTCACAGATGGCATCAGACGCTCGCTTCCTGGGTTTCGCAACCCGGACATCAGAACCGTGATCCCGAAAACCGGAATACCTAACAAGATACGCGCATCCGCAGCTTTTGCGGTGCATTCGTCCCACCCACTGCTTGAACTCACGGGGACGATGCGCCGGAACGCAGGATGGAGAAGCGGACATTTCGGCGGACAAGTCAGGTTAGTCAGGCATGACAGGAATGAAACAGCAACTGACGGCGGCCGATAGCATCGGGTGATGGCGCCACTGAATGACCCAGACCAGTCCGCCGGATCAGCGCTTCCTGCCCGGTCCGACCAGAGGTCGGACCGGTTCGGAGAAGTCGGACTGACCTTCGACGATGTCTGTCTGATCCCTTCGGCCTCCGACGTGATACCTGGCGAGGTCGACATCACCACCAGCCTGGCGGAAGGCATCGACCTCGCGATCCCACTCGTTTCTGCCGCCATGGACACCGTCACCGAGGCCCGTCTCGCAATTGCCATTGCCCGCGAAGGCGGAATGGGGGTTATCCACCGCAATCTGTCGATCACCGAGCAGCGCTCAGAGGTGGACAAGGTGAAACGCTCCGAATCCGGCATGATCGTGGATCCGGTGACTCTCGGCCCGGACGATCTGGTTGAATCCGCTGAGTTCCTGATGGCCAAGTTCCGGATCTCCGGCGTTCCGATCGTGAATCCCGTCAACAAACTCGTCGGCATCCTCACCAACCGGGACCTCCGCTTCGAGGACAACCCCCAGCGCCCGATTCACGAGGTGATGACCTCTGAACAACTCGTTACTGCACCACAAGGGACAACACTGGAAGAGGCCCAGGAGATCCTCGGGAAGCACCGCATCGAGAAGTTGCCGGTGGTGGACTCCGAAGGTCACATCACGGGGCTCATCACCGTCAAGGACATCAACAAGAGGATCAAGTATCCCGACGCCACCAAAGACTCCCAAGGTCGTCTTCGTTGCGCGGCCGCTGTCGGCGTCGGTGACGACTCCTATGAGCGGGCCGAAGCCCTGGCCGACGCCGGCGTGGATGTGCTGGTGGTGGACACCGCACACGGCCACTCTCGCGGGGTCATCGAGGTTGTCCGCAAGATCAAGGGTGCCATGAACATTGTCGTGATAGCCGGCAACATCGCCACTGCGGATGCCGCCCTCGCACTGGCCGAGGCCGGGGCCGATGCCGTGAAAGTGGGAGTCGGTCCGGGGTCGATCTGCACCACACGGATCGTGGCCGGAGTAGGCGTACCTCAACTGACAGCCATCAACGACTGCGCCGAGGCCCTGCAGAACACACCAACCCGGGTGATCGCGGATGGCGGAATTCGGTTTTCCGGCGACCTCGCGAAGGCAATCGGAGCCGGTGCCGATGTGGTGATGCTCGGTTCTCTCCTCGCCGGCGTGGACGAGACACCGGGTGAGATCGTCCTTTCCCAAGGCGAGCGCTACAAGGCCTACCGGGGGATGGGATCCATCGGAGCCATGAGCGGCCGGTCCTTCTCCAAGGACCGCTACTTCCAGGAAGGCGTCGACACCACCGAAAAGGTGGTACCCGAGGGCATCGAAGGGCGGGTTCCCTACAAAGGAAAAGCAGCCAAGATCCTGTTCCAGCTGAGCGGCGGACTGCGTTCCGCAATGGGCTATTGCGGGACAGCCACGATTACCGACCTTCAGACCGGGGCACGTTTCGTGCGCATGTCACCTGCCGGCCTCCGCGAGGCTCATCCCCACGACGTCCAGATCACCAAGGAAGCGCCCAACTACTGGATGTGAGTTGCTGCGTGCCGCCGGATGTGGTCGAACTCACACCGAGGACGACTCACACCGAGGACGACTCGCTCCACGAACACTGACGGGTCAGGCGAATTAGAATCTCCTCAGCGACCCGAGAGGGGTTTTCATGAATCGTCACACGGTGAATGTCCACGGACATCAGGTGTCCTACCGAACCGGCGGCAGTGGGCCGGTGGTGCTTCTGGTGCACGGCATGGCAGGAAGCTCGACCTCGTGGAGCCCGATCCTCGATGACCTCGCCACAGAGGTCACCTACCTCGCCCCCGACCTGCCGGGTCACGGACTCTCTGCCAAACCCAGGGGCGACTACTCACTGGGGGCCCAAGCAGGTTTCCTGAGGGATTTCATGATCGCGATGGAGTGCGACCATGCAACGGTTGTGGGCACCTCGCTGGGTGGCGGAATCGCCATGCAGTTCGCGTATCAACACCCCGAAAGGGTTGAACGGTTGATCCTGGTGGGTGCCGGCGGCCTCGGAGAAGAAGTCATGCCACTACTGCGGGTACTGGCAGTGCCGGGAGTCGACGTGGTCATGCCAATTGTCTTCCAGCCGATCGTTCAGAATGCGATCGAAGCATTAACGGGGATCTTCGCAGGATTTGGGCTCAAGCCCGACCTGACCACGCGTGAACTGTGGCGCTCCTACAAGTCATTGGTGGATCCCGAGACACGAACTGCCTTCGTCCACACGCTTCGCGCCGTGATCGACCTCAAGGGCCAACGGGTGAGTGCGATGGACAAGTTGTACTTGGCACAAGACGTTCCCACCCTCGTCATATGGGGTGAGGACGATCCGATCATCCCCGTGGCGCATGCCCACGCCGCTATCGAAGCGATGCCCGGCAGCCAACTCGAGATCATGGAGGGTTGCGGGCACTTCCCCTACCTGGAGGATCCGAAGCACTTTGCACAGGTGATACTGGATTTCGTGGAATCAACCGAGCCGGCATCGCTGACACCCGAAGACCTTGTGCGCCGCATGGACTGATTGTCACAACAAGCCTGACCGTTTTTCACAACAAGCCTGATCTGGTTATGACAGCGACTCAGGAGTCCGACAACAGTCCCCACAAACGCTCGGTGTCCGACCGGGTCGCAAATGGTGAACCGACCGACAGACGAATCACCGGCTCGTCTTCGATCACGGTCGGGGTGAGCAGGGCTTCGTTCGACTCGTTGATCCGCTTCAGAACGCGTTGCGTTTCAGAGCCGCCGTCCACGTGGCGGATGCAGACAAGGTTGAGCCGGGGTGCGGCGGCGTGTTCCCAAATCCCGGAATCCGTTACCTGCTGAGCCAACCACTCCGCCTCACCGATGTGGGTTCGAATCATCTGGCGCAGGCCGTCGGATCCGATCGCCCTCAGGACGAACCAGAGCTTGAGCGAGCGAAAGCGGCGACCCAGCTGGATCTGCCAATCCCGAAAGTCAGTCACCTCGTCAGAGGTTGCCACTGCGTCCCGTAGATACGGCGGAGTGATCGAGAGTGCGTCAATCACCGGCTTCCGATCGGCAAACCACATCGTGGTGCAGTCAAATGTCACTCCCCACCACTTGTGCGGATTGAAAAGATAGGAATCGGCCAACTCGAGTCCATCAGTCAGGTCACGATGCTCTTCGCATATGGTCGCTGCTCCTGCCATGGCGGCATCGACATGCACCCATGCGCCATGGGGCGATGCGACGAGCGCAATCTCGCTCACCGGATCCACCGCCATGGTCGAGGTGCTGCCCACGGTTGCCACCACGGCGGCCGGAATGAGATTCGCTTCTGCGTCCGCAGCCATCTGTTGACGGAGGGCTTCGGAATCCATCGCCTGATCGGCATCCACGGCGATTTCGCGAATCAGCGAGTCGCGGAATCCGGCCACCCTGGCGCCCTTGACCACAGAGCTGTGAGCTTCGGATGAGGTGTAGATGACCTGTTTGTGCAGAACATCGCGACCACCAGCGCTCTCACGAGCCGCCACGAGCGCAACCAGGGTTCCCGATGAGGCGCTGTCCTGGATGACCCCGCCACCGGGGCCTTCGGCGGCATGACGGAAGCGCTCTGGTAATCCACACAGTTCGGCCACCCAGTCGAGCATGCGAATCTCGAGTTCGGTGGCTGCCGGCGAGGTGGCCCACAACATTCCGATCTGGCCCAGTCCAGCCGAGACGAGGTCGCCCATCGCTGCCGGCCAGGTGGTGTTCGCCGGGAAATACCCGTGGAACCCGGGTGATTGCCAGTGTACGAGCGCCGGGACGATCAACTCCTCGACATCAGAAAGAACTGCCGAGAAGTCTTCTGCGGAAAGGGGCGGAGATTCCGGCAACTCGCCGAGCAGCCATCCCGGTTCCACCGACGGTCCGACCGGCCGGTCCTCGATCGATTCCAGGTAGTTGCCGATTAGGTCAGCGGACTTCGCCGACCACTTACGGTATGCCTCCGCTGCCGCCGCTGGGGATGAAATGGAGGGGAATGAGACTGAGGGAGATGAGACTGGGGGAGATGAGACTGAGGGAGCATCACTTCGTTCCACTCCACTGGTGGTGGCTTCGGAAGGTTCGACGGTGGGCATGGCATGCAGGCTCGCGCAGACAGAACGCAATCGAAAGGTGGATTTCGCAAAGAGTGACTTCTGGGATTCGCGGCAGGAACCCCCTGTTCGATCCGGTGAAGCCCGGCGGGCCATCCACCACCGGCCGCCCATCGAAGCCGGCCGCTATCCGGCGCCATGATCGGGGCCGTTCACAAATCACACCGTTGAAGTACGCGATTGCGCACCTTCCGCGCCCTAGCCTTGCGGACATGAGTGGATCAGATCCGACAGGACAAATGCCCAACCCCGAACAGCAGCCGGGCCAGCCCACACAAGCTATGCCCGCAGCGCAGCCCGGAGCACCGCAGACCCAACCAGGTCAAGGTGGAGCCCAGCAACCACCGCCGGGCGGGACCCAACCCCAGCAGCAGCCTCCCAAAGGTGGAAGCTCGCCGACCCCATGGG
>JAHRAZ010000149.1 GCA_020027475.1 Microthrixaceae bacterium | reverse complement strand
GATGCCGGATCCAGATATGCTACAACGTTCATGATTCCCTCCTGAACACTCGCCAATGCGCCTTACACGCTGAAGCCGGCAAGATCGCCTGCCCCCGTCAGCGTCTGATAATGGTGGCACATTCGCGTTGGATCGACCAAAACATCCCGGCGAAACAACTCCGCATCACTCGCCCGCGCAGGACCTTGAAGCCCGACTCATGCCTCTCCCGATCAACCTACGGGTGATCGGGAGACGGCTCGATCCGATTTCGCAACCGGATGGCGAGGTCGGTTCCCAGAACCACGGCATCGTGGCCCCGCAGGGTGGCGCGTTCTACGTCTGCGCGTCTGAAACGGGACAGACCATCTTGAGACGGGATCGTTTCCGAGGCGGACAAGATGGCGTTCATCGTGAGCTCACCATCGGAGCTGGAGACTGCGTGCGCACCGGCAGGAAGCGTGCAGTCCCCACCGAGTTCCACCAGGAAAGCCCGTTCGGCGGTCACCTCCCGATTCGTCACGGGATCATCAATTGAGTCCAGCAATGCAACCGTGACCGAGTCACCCGCCCGACATTCGATTCCCAACGCACCTTGGCCCACCTGCGGGATGAACACTCCCGGCTCCAGAATCTGCGTGATGTGATCTGCAAGACCCAATCGCTGCAGTGCCGCCGCCGCCACGACGATCGCGTCGAAGCTTCTGGCCTTGTCCAACCGGGTAGCCATGTTTCCCCGTAGCTCCGCGAATGCCACGCCGGGACACAATTCCGCCATCTGGACCCGACGCCTGTTCGAACCGGTGCCGACAACCGATCCCGGGGGAAGCTCATCGACGCCGGCTCCCACCAGCGCGTCCCGGCAATCGCCACGGGACGGGACGGCAGCCAGAACGAGACCGGGTGGAGTGATCGCAGGAAGATCCTTGGCCGAGTGGACCGCCACATCCGCACGGTCCGAGAGCACGGCCACCTGAACCTCCTTGGCAAAGAGGCCCTTGCCGCCGATCTCGGCAATCGAGGACTCCTGATCACGATCGGCGACGGTGCTCATAGCCACCAACTCAGTTCTGAGCCCCGGATTTGCGGCTTCGAGCAGCTGGGACACGAAGCGCGCCTGCCAGAGGGCCAAGGGAGATTCCCGAGTGGCGATCCGCAGCACTACAGGTCGAAAAGCTCGGCCACCGAGGTCGCCAACTGGTCCCCCTGGGAGGTGCCGGCGGATTCCTTCAGCTTCATCGTTGGGTCATGCATGACCTTGGCGATGATTGCCTTGGTCAGCGCGTCCACTGACTCGCGCTGACCGGATTCGAGTGTGCCCAGGCGATTGGCGAATCGATCGAGTTCGCCAACCCGAATCCCTTCGATTCGCTCGCGCAGGGCAGCGATGTAGGGATCCACTTCGCGGGCGGACGAGATGGAGGCGAACCGGTCCGCCTCCTCCTCGACGATGCGACGAACGTGAGTCGCCTCGCGCTTGCGCTCGACGAGCGCTGCTTCGGTGATCTCGGCCACATCGGTCATGTCGAGAAGTTCAACGCCCGGAATCGTCGCAGCCTCGGGATCGATGTCTCTCGGTAGCGCGACATCGATGGCCAGCAATGGCTGGCCGCGGTGTTCGGTGGCCTCACGAATCACAGAGGCGGAAAGAACCACATCAGGAGCGCCCGTTGCTCCCAGCACCACATCCGCAGAAGACAGTTCCGCTCCGACTTCCGCTAGAGGCACAGCTCTGGCTGACACCATCGACCTGGCGACTATCTCTGCCGCCCGCTCCGGACTCCGGTTGGCGATTACCAGTTCGGCGATTCCCTGATCCACGAGGAAGTCGGCCATGCCACGCCCCATTGCACCAGCTCCCACGACCACAGCAGTGCGACCCTCGAGGCCACCCAGCCGCTCGGCGGCGATGTTCACTGCTGCCTGCGAAACCGAGGTGACATGTGTGCCGATGCCCGTTTCCGTGCGGGCACGTTTGCCCACCTCCAGCGCGTGGCGGAACAGCAGGTTCAGACCACGACCGGCGCTCTGCTCCTCGAGGGCGACCTCCCACGCATTCTTCACCTGACCCAGAATCTCGTGTTCACCCGGAACTGCAGAATCCAGGCCGGCGGCAACCTCGAACAGGTGTGTCACGGCATGCTCGTCGTAATACGTGTAAAGGCTGTCGACGAACCCGTCCGGCGGGAGGAAGGTCAGATCGGAGAAGAAATCCCTGACTTCGCCGAATGCACCGTGGAAACGCTCTGCACGCAGATACACCTCGGTCCGGTTGCAGGTGGAGAGAACCACGACCTCCGAGAAGTGCCGGCCCTGCGAAAGACCATGAAGCATCTTCGGCAGCGCGTCACTGCTGACATTCATCTTCTCGAGAAGCTCGATGGGTGCGGTGCGGTGGTTCGCTCCGACGACGACTAACGACACGGGACCATTCTAAGACCTTTGCGCCCGGAACTGGAAGCGGAACACACCCTGGTTGGCGCGGTACTCATACAGCGGGCCGACGATCCCGGGCCGACGAACGCCTCTGATCGTGAAACGCAAGTATCTCCAGCTCGGAAGCCAGATCCACATTGCGAACCAGTACTCCTTCGGGGGCCTCGATCACGGTCGGAGCGAAGTTGAGAATTGAGCGGACGCCGCACCGCCCCAACTCATCAGCCACCTCCTGAGCGGCCGCGGGGATGGTGGATATGATTCCGATGGCGATGTCCTGTTCTCTGACCATCGCCTCAAGACTGCTCTGGGGAGCGACCACCAGGTCGCCGATCCGGGTTCCGACCTTTTCCGGGTCGACGTCAACTGCAGCGGCCACGTGGAACCCGCGCTCGCGAAATCCAGCGAACGAGATCAAGGCAGTTCCGAGGTTGCCTGCGCCCACAAGAACGCACTTCCACTCGGTGGTGAGGCCCAGGTCGCTGCGGATCTCTCCCAGCAGCGCTTCTACGTCGTATCCCACACCTCGGGTGCCGTACGTTCCGAAGTATGAGAGATCCTTGCGCACCTTGGCTGCGTTCACGCCGGCCATCTCCGCCAATTGTTCAGACGAAACGGTGTTGTTGCGGCCCTGGTGCAGTGAGATGAGCGCGCGGTGATACAAGGGCAACCTGCCAACCGTGGCCTCAGGAATCTGCGGCCGCGGGGTTCCGGGAGGACCCTGTGGGTCATTCATCGCTGGACGCCGGTCATTCGGAGAAAATACTCCGCTCGTGCGTTCTTTCACAAAGCCGGACCGCTTGTTTCGGGCCCTCGGCTGCCTGCATGATCTTTGACAATGACCACTGCAGCCGCATTGGCGGCCTTTGCAACCCTCGTGTCTGCCGCTTTCTGTCTCTCCACCCTCGAGCGCTGGAGATCCACACGTAAGCCACACGAACTGGCCTGGACCATCTCCATGGCGATGTTCGCGCTCGCCGCACTGAGCTTCTTCGCCGCTGCTTCCCTTGGTTGGTCCGAAGAAAACTTCAAGGGCTTCTACCTCTTCGGGGCCATTCTCAACGTGCCGTATCTGGCATTGGGAACCGTGTACCTGCTGGCCGGAAGGAGTGTGGGTGATCGGGTGTTCCCGTGGCTGAACCTCTCGGCGGCCTTCTGCACCGGCGTGGTGCTCGCGTCGCCGATCACCGCCGACCTGGCCGGCGACGCGCTTCCGTCCGGGAAGGAAGTCCTGGGGGTGGCGCCACGAATCATGGCCGCGGTCGCTTCCGGGGTGGGCGCCACGATACTGATCGTGGGCGCGCTGTGGTCTGCAGCCAGGCTTCTGCGGGCTGGACGCACCGGCAACCACAAGGCTCCCTCCGGGAAGTCTCCGATCTCGCCCCTCAGACTGGCCCTTACGAACATATTCATCGCAGTCGGCTCGATCATCCTCGCAGCGGGTGGGACGATGTTCGGCACCGGCGACCAGATGGTGGACTTCGCGTTGGCGCTGAGCGTGGGAGTGACCGTGTTGTTCGCCGGATTCCTGATCTCGAATCCGACCAATCCAACAAGGGTCAACCGCGAAGCGCTGGATCCCTATTGGGCTGAGATCCACGACTTGGTCAAACTACCCGCCAGGAGTCGGCCGGCACCGGTTGATCCCCCTGGCTAATCCTGCGGGACTCTGTCCCGGAGTTCGTACCTGAGGACCTTCCCGCTCAGACCCCGCGGCAACTCGTCGATGAACCAGACCTTGTTGGGGCACTTGTATCGAGCCAGGTGTTCCCCGCAGAAGCCGATGACGTCGTCTTCTTCAATGGACATGCCTTCGACGGGCTTCACGTAGGCCCTCACCGCCTCACCGGTATGCGGATGAGGGACCCCCACCACAGCACAGGCCTCCACGGCAGGGTGGCGCACAATCACTTCTTCGACCTCTGCGGGGAACACATTGAATCCCGACACGATGATCAGATCCTTCATGCGATCGACGAGGAAGATATAGCCATCCTCATCCACCACGGCCACGTCGCCGGTATGGAGCCAACCCTGTTCATCCACTACGCGGTCCGTGGCGCCGGCGTCACTCCAGTAGCCCCCGAAGACATTCGGACCCCGGACCCACAATTCGCCGGCGTCACCCACGAGGACATCGTCGCCTTCGGGATCCACCAGCCTGACTTCGATACCGGGCAGGACAACACCAACGCTCCCCGGAGGTGCATCGGTACCCATGGGAAGCGTGACGACCGGCGACGCCTCCGTGAGGCCATAACCCTCACGGAGCTCAACGCCGAAAGCAGCCTCCACGGCCTCCGCCACCTCCAGTGGCAATTTCGCTGCACCTGAAATCGCCACGTTGACCGAATCCATGAGGTTTGCCCCAACCCCGTACATGCCGGCGAAAGCGGCCCACATGGTGGGTGGCCCGGCGAGGATCGTCACCTTGTGACGCTCAATCGCCTCCAGTGCGGACATCGGATCGAAACGCTCTATCAGAACCAGCGAAGCTCCTGTGTACAGGGTGAGACCGAGCGCCACGTTGAGGCCGTATATGTGGAAGAAGGGAAGCACACCGAAGGCCACATCGCCAGGACCCTGAGCATCTTCGAGGGAGCTCATGGTGATCTGGCGCAGGTTTGTATGAAGGTTGCCGTGGGTGAGCATCGCTGCCCTCGGCCTGCCTGCGGTGCCGGAGGTGAAAGCCAGAACCGCTAGATCATCGGAATCAAGATCCACGATCGGAACTGACTCCTCGCTCATGAGATCGCTGAGGGTGATCCCACCAACGGGCTCGAACCCTGCACCGATCTCATGGAGCAGCTCCGGCACCGCATCACGATTCAGATCAGCCAGAGCAGCGCGGGCAGCGGGACCAACAATCACGGCCCTCGCTGTGACGGTGGCCAACTCGTTCTCCAGCGCGGAGGTGGGACTCTGAGGATTCAGTGGCACGGCCACCAAACCTGCTCCCAACACGGCTAGATAACTGACAACGAAGTACCAGTTGTTGTTGGCAACAATCGCCACGCGGTCGCCAGTCTCCAGACCCAGGCCAGCGAGACCGCCTCGGAGTCCGGCCACCTGGTCGCGAAGCTCTCCGTAGGTCGTGGTGTCACCACGACTGATCAGAGCCACGGAATCCGCGGGATGGTCCTCAATGATTTCTGCAAGGTTCATCGGTCAACACCGTTCATGGACTCAGCACCACCAGTTGAAGGAATGACGCACCCACCAGAGCCACGAGAAGGACGATGATTGCGATGGTGGTATTTCTTCTCACTGCGAATCTCCCTCCAGTTGGCCCGTGGCTTGGGTCAGGGGCTTGTCTCCGAGCATCACCGGCACTTCAGGTGCGGTGGGCATGACACCGGAAGATCGTATTGTGATTTCGTCCCCTGCCGCCACAGCAATCGCTTCGGCAGCGGATGCTCGCTCGGCCACCACGGCCACCAGCCCGTAGCTGTCGATGATGAGGGACACGGCTCCTGAGGAGGCGTCGGCGAAAGTGTCGACCAATTTCACAACGGTGCGCCTGCCCGACGCCTGCAACTCAACCTGGCTTTCGAAGGGAGCCAGGTCGTCCGCGTCGATGTTGAGCTGCACATTGCCGTAGTGGTCCACCCAGAGAACTTCGGTGACAAGTGCGCCGGATTCCTCCCGCGGCACAGCAATGGTTGCGGGGAGCAAGGACGCAGGGTCGATGCTGGAGCCGACTTCGTGAAGGGGAACGCCATTGGCAAGGCTCGCAGCCACGGGCGCGAACACATCACGTCCGTCAAAGGTGGTTCCTGCTGCAGGTAAATGGTGATCGGCGTTGTCCAGCACGACCGCGTCGGTGGCGCCACCAACCAGGGCCACCGCCGGTGCCAGGATTCCGTTGTCGGGCCCGAGCAGGATCGAGCTCCCGTCTCCGACCTCCACGGCCACCGCGCGGCGTTCGGACCCAACGCCCGGATCGACGATGGCCATCACCAGACCGGGACTCAGGTATTGAGCACACCTGGCCAGGGCAAGACCACCGGCGCGCACATCGAACGGTGCAATGTCGTGAGTCAGGTCCACCACGGTCAGGCCCGGGGCGAGACCCTGCAATACGGAATGGCACACACCAACGAACTCGTCGGTGCGTCCGTAATCGGACAGGAAAGACACCGTTTCGTATTTGAGTGGCATGACCATGCTGACGCTATCGCTCGTGCCGCCGGGCCGCTCAGCCCATCTCGGCTGATCTGTCGGCAGAAGCCGACACCGCCTCAATGATCGCAGAGCGCAGAGCCCGTCTTTCCAGTGCGGCCAGGCCGGCCGCAGTGGTCCCACCGGGAGATGTCACGGCGGCCCTGAGCTCATGCGGGTCGGTCTCCGATTCGGTCAGCATCCGGCCGGCGCCGAGGATTGTGTGATGTGCCAACCGGCTGGCGACGTCGCGCGGCAAACCACGGAGGACTCCGGCTTCGGTCATGGCTTCGGAAATCATGAAGACGTAGGCCGGCCCGGAGCCTGACAGCCCTGTGACTGCGTCCATGAGGCCTTCGTCGACGACCTCCACGAGACCAACGGCACCAAGTATCGATGTGGCCCATTCAACGTCTGCTGCGCCGGCAGATGCCCCGACGCACACCGCAGCCGCGCCTTGACCAACCAGAGAAGGGGTATTCGGCATCGCTCGAACCACGGGCACGCCCTCGCCGGCAGCTGCGTCCAGGGTCGCCGTTGACAGACCGGCCGCAATCGACAGTGCTCGGTTGAATCCGACCTCGGATGCCCCCTGCAATGCACCGATCACATGTTGGGGTTTGGTGGCCAGAACCAGTCCGTCGCACCGAACGGGCTCGGACGAAACGGTGATTGCCGGGAATTCGTTCCTCAGATAGTCGGCACGAGCGTCGGATATCTCCACCACCGCCAGGTCCTCGGGAGCGACAAACCCACTTCGCAGAACGCCACCCAAGAGGGCTTCTGCCATGTTGCCTCCGCCGATGAACTGGAGTTCGATCACCACAAGAGACTACCGGCGCACTCCCCGCTCGGCTATCACACTCACGGGACACTCGAGGGGCGACGCTGCAATCCCTTCCCCTGCGATCCCAGCGCCGCCCCGACATCCAACAAGATATGAAACGTAGGTCCGGGTGTCACTGGGTAGCGGTGCCCCCTCGGCGGCCCACCATTGGAAACGCCGGTTCCTCACGGGAGCCTCAGGGTTTGAAGAGGTCCCCGTATCCGATGCCCATGGCAGGCCGAAAACACATCTCGGTGGCCGCGTAAACCGTGCCGAACAGCCGATCGAGTTCCGCCTCGTCGACCTCGGACACGCGCAGATGACCGCGTAGGTAGATCGCATCTTCTGCGCCGATGCCGAATGAAACACCCCTGAGCCGATGGTTCTGGCGCAGGAAGTACTCGTAGAAATCGGCGTGTCGCTCCAGCGGCGCCGGCGCCACGTGGGTTTCGATCTCGAGCGTCCGCTGCTGGAGATGGAACCAGATGGAAAAGGCCACCTTCTCGTCACCGCTGACTTTCACCAGCCAACGTCGCTCTGAGGGCCTCAAGTCGCGATCCACGGCCAGAAGGCAGGGATTCGACTCCAGTTGTGCCCGCAACCAGTCGCCGATCAAGAGTTCGAGGTCGTCGAGCTCGGCGGCATCGGCGGGCGGGAACTCCTCGGTCATTCAGGCGCACTCCACGAGAGCGCGGGCGCCAAGGTCAGAATACAGACGCCGCAGTCGTCCGGCGGTCGTCGACCAAGCAAATCGTCTGGCTGCCTCCGCAGCCTCATGGCCCATAGCCGCAGCCAGTTCCGCCGATTCGAAGATCTCGGACACCCGCGATGCCATGGCTTGCGGATCGCGACCCTCCACCAGGTATCCGGTGATTCCGTGCTCGACAAGGGTCCTCAAACCGCCCACCGCCGACGCAACAACCGGGACGCCGCACGCCGCAGCCTCCAGGGCCACCAGACCGAACGATTCGGATCGGCTCGGGACCAGTACCACATCAGCTGCCCGGTAATGAGTGGACAAGCTGTGATGGGGCTGAGGATCGAGGAACGTGACGCGGTCGGTCACTCCGAGATCTGCTGCGAGCTTCCGGGCGCGGTCAAGCTCTGCGTATCCATCTGGCCCGCTCGGTCCCCCCACCACCACCAGGCGAACCCTCGAATCGGGAAGCAGGCCAAGAACCTCCACGGCGGCGGACAAACCCTTCAGTGGTTGGATGCGACCCACGAAGAGCATCGTCGGGTTCTCATCGAGACCGAGTGCGAAACGTGCACCGTTGCGGTCGCCCGGGGAAAAGAAGGCGTGATCGACTCCGGGAGGAACCAGCTCGATGCGGTCCGGGGCCGCGTCGTAGAAGCTCACGAGCTGCTCGGCTTCCACTGGATTGGAGGCACAGATCGCATCACAACATCCGATGACCTCTGCCTCGGCAGCGATTCGGTGATCAGGTTCGCTGTCGCCCGCCTCCGCCTTCACCCGGGCCAGAGTGTGGAACGTGGCGATCATCGGAAGTCCGAGTTCATGCTTGAGCCGGTGGGCTGCAACGGCGGACAGCCAATAGTTGGCGTGAAGGACGCTCACGTCGTTTTCCGCAATGTCTGCTGCCACGCCGTCGGCGAACTCGTCGATCACCTCGGGCAGTTGGTCTTTGGCAAGGTCAGCCGGACCGGCATCAACGTGGACCACGGTCAGTCCGGGCTCAACGGAAACCTCCGACGCGAGGTCTTCGCACCACCGCCGGACATACACCCGCACACCAACGCCGGCCTGGGCCAGCGATCCGGCGAGCTCACGCACATACACGTTCATTCCACCGGCATCACCGGTACCCGGCTGCAACAGCGGCGAGGTATGCATGGAAAGGATCGCAACGGAACTCACGGTGGACTACAACTCCAAACGGACTCAGTAATTCCCTGATCAGATCGACGAGGATAGGTCTCGGCACCTCGCTGGTCGAGAAAGGTGCCGACAGCTAGCCAGGCTATGACTCTTCTTCAGTCGCCGCCGACTCCCTCTCGGGCTCTGAACTCTCGGGCTCCGAAGTTTGGGACTCCGAAGTTTGGGGCTCCAACCCGACGGATTTCTCCCTCAGGAAGGAGTCATAGATCCGGATCAGCGACATCTTCTGATCTTCGGAGATCCTCGGATCACGCCTGATCTCACCAATCGGGTCAACACCTTCCGAGGGCTCTTCGAGGATTCCTGCACGTACGTACAGGGTCTCGGAGGAAATCTCCAGGGCCCTGGCGATCTGTTGCAGGATCTCTGCCGAAGGGCGCCGGAGGCCTCTCTCGATCTGCGAGAGGTACGGGTTGGACACGCCGGCCATCTCGGACAGCTTCCGCAGGGAAAGTTGCCCGATTGATCTTTGTTCGCGAATGAAGTCGCCGAGATCATTCCAACGTCGGTCGATGTCTTCCTTAACGCCGTCTGGCATCTGCACAGGCTACGCCACCCGGCGCCATATCCGCTATCCCGAGTTAGCGTGAGTTCCCGCGCAGCAAGCTGTCGACAGTCTCCCCGCCCCCGGCATCTTGGGATCATCGGCTCCTGGAGTCGGTCAGGTCGGCGTGGACCCGGCGACGTCGATCCGACACCTGCCGTTCGAACGCCACCATGACTTCTGCGGAATCCGGCAATTCCCGATAACCATGCTCGGACAGGGTGGCCAACAGCGCCGGAGACAGGAGTTGATCCAGCTCCCACAGCAGGTTCCCAATCCAGTCAGGCGGATGAAACTCTCGGGGCGGCTCGGGTTCACCTGTGGCTCGCCTTCGTCCGGAGTACTCACGCGGGCAAGGGTATCCACAGACCTTCACAACCGATCCCGCGCCGAATTCAGGCGCCGAATGCGAGTACCGATCCGTACATCAACGGTCCTGCCAGCAGGTAGGCATCGAGTCGCCTCATGGCCGGAACGCACGCGTCTCTGGTGGGGAGAAAGGCAGACACGATCATCTGTCCCAGTGGACACGCAATCGCAATCAACCCACCTGCGATCCAGGCCGTCGCCTGATCAAAGGGAGCAACCTGCATGGCAGAGGCAGCAAACGTCACAGCGAGTACTCCGATGATCCCCGTAACAGGACCTTCGATCCGACTCGTGGATTCAGCCGCGCCGACAAAGTAGCCGGCGTCGTAGAGAGACACTGCCACCACAAGAAGCAGACCTGCCCAAGTTTCGGCCCGCACGACCAGGACTACGGAGGCAGCCGCCACTGCACTCAAGATCGTGCCGATGAGGGCCGCTCCCGAATCCGCCGGTTTGGCCCCCATGATCACGTGGAGCAGCACCAACAGAATGGGAATGCCGATGAGTGCCCATCCTGCCAAGCTCGTTCCCACACCTGAGGCGACCACAATCGAGGCCGCACCCGCGGCAGCAAGACTCTTCGAGTAGGTCGGGCTGGAGAACTCATCGGAATCCCAAGCCGTGGTCACTTGCCAAGCTGCGACGGCTGCCACGATCGCCCACAGGCCGGTACTGGCCAACCTTCCGAGCAGGACACACAATACGGCGGTCCCAAACCAGAGCAGGCCGACAGCAATCTTGGGTCCCCGGAGGTCCGGCATGGCCATGTACTGACCCAGTCCCCGCTGCCGACGTTTGTTGCGCTTGAGCCCCTTGGCTTTCTGCTTCGTGCTCCGCTCCGCTGCTCGGGAGGACTTCGCTGCTGTCTTGGCGGCCCTGGTCGCTGCCTTGTCGGCCTTCGCTGCTGCTACATCAGTCTTGGCCGCCCGCGCAGAGGCCGCCACGGGTTCGTGCGCCTTCGTCGCCTCACCGGCATCCGCCCATGACTCATCAACGGTCTTCGCCGCCCGGGCAGAGGCCGCCACGGGTTCGTGCGCCTTCGTCGCCTCATCGGTGTCCGGTGATGCTTCAGCGGTCCTGTCGGCTGCGGCTGACTCAGACCTGTAGGCCGTACCTGACACGGCGCCTTCCCTGCGCCGCCGCCGAACCACCGGCCTCAAAACATCCTCACCCGCCAGATCATCCACGGGTGGCCCGGGGGAATCCCCGGAAGGACCACTCATTCGAGTCCTCCGGAAACCGGCGGGAGAATGGCAACTTCGTCGTTGACACCCACTGCGCTGTCCGACTCGGCCGGCTCACCGTTGACCCACACATTGCTGACCGCAACAACATCGGAAAATTCGGGACCAAAGCGCTCAATCAGCTCCTCGATCACCGAGGCCACAGTTGTGCCTTCCACCATTATCCCGGTGCGGCCCGCGACTTCCCGGGCTTGGGCGAAAAGCAACACTTCGGGCACTGAGGGAGGTTACATCCCTGCCCTCGACAGTCCCCCAGTGACGACGTCTGGATATCCACAGCTAGTCTCCGGCGATGCGATTGCTTCTCGTGCGGCACGGCCAGTCGGAATGGAACGCTGCGGGCAAATGGCAAGGCCAGGCCAACCCTCCCCTCACCAAGTTGGGGCTCGAACAAGCGCGTGAAGCA
>JAHRAZ010000142.1 GCA_020027475.1 Microthrixaceae bacterium | reverse complement strand
CGCGAGACCACCGCTGTATCACCCTGCTCGATGTCTTCAATGGCCGGCCGAGCGGTGGAAAAGGCCCGATATATGGAATTGCCGCCCGGACCAAGGTTGGAGGCCAACTCACCCTGGATTGCGCCTGTTGCACCGAGTCGGCGTAGCGAGGAGACGGCATTGGGCGAGGCGAAGGTGACCCTGCCGGTGGCATCCACGACGGCTACGCCATCGCCAACGCGTGGCGCTCCGGCCGAGAGAACCTCTTCATCGTGAAACGGAAACTCGCCATTGGCAACCATCACTGCCAACCGATCGAAAATCTCGAGGTACGTCCGGGCCAGGTCTCCAATAGGCCGACTCAGTGACAGCGCAGATTCGCGCGCCACCACGCCCACCACCGAACCGCGGAAGACAACCGGAACCGCCGTGACCCGAACCTTCGTTCCCAGCCACTCCGAATCAATTGTTCCTTCAGTGATCCGGTGTGTGGCGGCCGCCTCGGCGACCAGCGGGCGCTGATTCTGATCAACAGTACGCCCGACCATGTCATCGATGAACAAGGTCTGACCCGTGTTGGGTCGAACCTGGTTGACCACAAGAAACCTGCTCCGGTCGGATCCGGTGCCCGGGAGCGCTACGTACAGGAGAAGATCGGAGAACGACAGATCAGCCAGCATCTCCCAGCCCACAACCAGCTGCCTGAGATGGCGGGATGCCTCGTGTTCCACCGGCGGAACCACAAGCGCAACGTGTTCGGCCGTGAAATCCTCTGCCTCCTCGACCTCAATTTCCTTGGCGGCGGCGAGATCACCGCGCAGCGGCGGAAGGAACCGGGTTGGGTCGGAAGGAGATTCAGGGTCGCCCGGAATGTCGCTCATCGCCAGATTCTTTCACCCAGGTCCAGCAAACCACGCAAGGAGTGAATGTCCTGATCGAAGTAGGGAACTCTGAGCACGAGGTCGGGAGCCAATGAGATCTCGGACTGCTGCTCTGCCTCGCGACGCGCAACAGTCTGGTAATTGAGGAAGTTCCGCCCCATCTCTTCGAGGACCACTCCAAGTCGGCCGACGTCGTCGCCGGGCGGATCCAGTTGCCCTGCGATCCCAGGGGCAAGTTCGGAGGACTCATGGGTCAGCTTCCTGGCCGCCTTGGTTCCGCCAGCATCCAGCAACACCCGGGGCAGCACCTTGTTGAGCACGAGGGCGCCAACGTGGTAGTTCCTTTCGGCAAGGACCCGCAGGAAGAACTCGGTCTCCCTGGAGGGCGCAGTTTCCAGAGTCGACACGACCACGAAAGTGGTCTGTGGGCCACCCAGCAGTGCGGTAACCGCCTCGGCACGTTCCACAAATCCGTCATACATCGTCTGGAACAGCATGAAGAACTCGGCGATGTCCTTGAGAAACTGGGATCCGAGGATTCGATCAGCGACCGAATAGAACGGCTTCGCAGCGAAACTGAAGACCCTCGACCGGTATGGCGTGATCAGCCAACGCAGCAGTGGAGATGAGAAGAATTCGGCCATGCGTTCCGGGGCATCAAGGAAGTCGATTGCATTTCTGGTGGGCGGCGTGTCCACCACGATCAGGTCGTACTCGCCTGAGTTGTGGATCTCATACAGGCGTTCCATCGCCACATAGTCATGGCTACCGATGAATCGACCAGTGATGTTCTGGTACAGCGGGTTCTCGAGAATTGCCTCCCGGGTGTCGGCATCCGGAGCATGAAGTCGGACCAGGTCATCCCAGGACTGCTTCGTGTCGAGCATCGCCACCCACATCTCACCTTCCGCCTCGACGCCGAGCTCGGCAAAGGCGGCGTCGGGAACCCGGGTCTCCACATTGCCGAAGCGCTCGAGTCCAAGGGCCGACGCAAGGCGACGGGCCGGATCCACGGTGAGTACCAGAACCTTCATCCCGAGGTTGATCGCAGCGACGGCTCCAATGGCAGCAGCCGTTGTGGTCTTTCCCACTCCCCCGGAACCCGTGGACACCACAATTTCCTTGGCCGCGCAGAGCTGTTCAAGTGTTGGAGGTGCTGGATCGGCCGATGGCATCAGAATCCCAACTCCTCGCCCAGGGCGTCGGCAATTCGGTGCGTCACACGCACGCCGTGAGAACGATGAAACAGCAGCGGGAGATACAGCAGCGGCATTCCGCTGGGCAGTTCCTCGCGGAGGCGGTCCAAGTGGGGTAAACGACCCCTACGCAGGCTGGTGGCCAGCTCCGCAGCCTGAAGCACAGCATGGGATCCGCCCCCAATTGCCTCCTCCAGGGCTGAAGACCCAGACTCGCTACGCAGCTGCTCGAACACTTCGGACTCCGTACGTGAGAAGAGCTCGGGCAGCACACGATTGACGATCACAGCTGCTACGTCGATCTCGGTCTCGAAGTCCAGGCGATCCAGCAGCTCCAGGGTTTCCGACACCGGCATTTCCTCCGGTGCAGTGACAACGACCACACCGGTGGTGGCGGGATCTGTCAGCATCTCGATCATCCACTCGGTCTGGCTTCGCACGACCCCGACCGATACCAGGTCGTTGATCGCAACGGGTGAACCCAGCTGCCCGACCACATGTCCGGATGCCGAGGCGTCCACCACGACCAGGTCGTAGTTGTCCTCACGGACCTCCCAGACGAGCTTGCCGACAGTGAGGATTTCCTTGACCCCGGGTGCGGCATTCGCCAGGAAGTCAAAGGTTCGCGCCAACGGCCCGATCCTCGCGAGCAAGGGAACCTTGAGTTGGAGACTCAGATACTCCTTGAGCGATTCCTCCGTGTTCATCGTCATCGCTGTTAGGCCAGGTCGAACTTGGTGACCACTGAAACCTGGGGGTCCGACGCCATAGAAGTCCGCAAGGTTGCCCTTGGCATCGGCTTCGCAGACCAGAGTCCGCTTGCCGCGTTTGCTGGCCAGCACACCCAGGGCGGAAGCCACAGAAGTCTTGCCGACTCCACCCTTGCCGGTAACAAACAACAGGCGGCGATCAAGGAGGTTCGCAGAATGGGGATGGTTCACGGGATCGGCCGCCCTGTCTGGTCCGTCGTCAACAGAACCATGCGGTTCGGGGTCGGAGGCGCCTCCGGATCGAACGCCGGATGCGTTCAGGAGCCAAATCCAATCGACGGCGTGTCGGAGTCTGCTCCGATCTCGACGTATGCCAACTTCGAGCTGGGAACGCCGACAACCTTGCCGCGCCTGTCAGTGAGCCACAGGATCGAATCGTCACCTGCAAGGACGGCTTCAATTTCTTTGCGAATGTCATCCTGATCGGAGTCTTCGGGTAGCTGAAGATCGATCTCTCTTGGGGAGTACGTGACTCCAATGCGTATGTCCACGCCCGCCATGCTATTGACCGGCCGTGACATCCTCCACGTCAGCGGGCCGAAACCCTGCAAAATCGCTCGGAAACGCTGACAATCACCCGAATTGCAATCGGAAATTGGCGCTTCCTCGCTTCTGTCATTCGGTATCGGTTCAACAATGGCGGGCTTGCACAACAAGACTGGCAAACCGGTCCGCACACGCTCAGGAAGCAACACTCTGAGGTAATAACACTTTGAGGTAGCTACAGTCTTCGGTGGCATCAGCGCCATCGAGGACCACACGATCCTCGGCCGTGTCAGGGATACACATGAACGACTCAAATCCGCTCACAGACATCCCGCGGGTCGACCTGGCAACCCTGCCAACACCCCTGATGCCAGCTGAACGGCTGTCGGAGACAGTGGGCGCCGAGATCTGGATCAAGAGAGACGACCTCACCGGCCTGGCGATGGGTGGCAACAAGGTCCGCAAGCTTGAATTCCTGCTCGGAGACGCCAAGAGTCAAGGCTGCGATGTGGTGATCACTTTTGGTGCCCTTCAGTCGAACCACGCCAGACAAACTGCTGCCGCCTGCGCTGCCCTCGGCCTCGAGTGCCACCTCATCCTCACCCGAAGTGTTCCGCGCAACGACTCTTTGTACACCTCGAACGGGAATTTTCTGCTCGATGAACTCTTCGGCGCCGAGATACATGTTTGCGGAAACGACGATGCTGCGATCGCCGACGCGATCAACACGGTCGAGAGAATGGTGGCCGGCAACGGTCGGTCCGCACGATGGATTCCGCCCGGCGGATCAGAACCCATCGGAGCACTTGGCTACGTGGCGGCCGGGCTCGAACTGGCTGCCCAGGCAGCACAACTCGAAATCAATGTCTCTGAGGTTTTTCATGCGTCGGCCACCGGTGGAACCCAGTCGGGGTTGGTTCTCGGGTTACACCTTGCAGGGAGCCCTGCTTCCGTTCGCGGAGTGGCCGTGTACCAATCAGCATCCGATACCCGTTCAGCGGTGAGTCTGCTGATGTCCGAGTGCGTCGACCTTCTCGGTGTGAAATCACCGCCGGAGTCCACGATTGATGTGATCGACGGACATATGGGCGAGGGCTACGGAATCCCCACCGACGCCATGCGAAATGCGCTGTCCGTCTTCGCCACCACAGAAGGAATTGCGCTCGACCCCGTCTACTCGGGAAAGGCCGCCGGAGCATTGTTGGCGGCAGCCGAGGCCGGTGAACTCGACGAGAGCACCCCAACCGTGTTCCTTCACACCGGCGGCAACCCGGGCCTGTTCGCCTACGGGCGGGATATCCTCATCTGAGCCCCGGATCTGATCCACGGCCCGACTCACAAGCTCAGCCCACCGGCCACTTTTCGTCAGAGATCCGGTCGACCGCTGCCACGCCAGGTATTCCACGGCGTCGGGGGCTCTCCCTGCAGGCCCGGAATCCACCCGTCGCGTCAGATGAGCTTGAGTTCCGGGTGACTCCTGCGGGTGGGCGCCAATTTGGTGTCGACCTGCTCAGCCAGCGACCTGAACGCAGCGGCTGCCTCGCCTCCGGGATCAGACACCATGATCGGAACCCCGGAGTCGCCTCCGGCACGAATTTCTTCAACGAGCGGCACCACGGCGAGCAGCGGCACCTCGAGGCGTTCGGCGAGTTCTGCTCCGCCACCCGAACCGAAGATTTCATAACGCTTGCCGTCATCTCCGATGAAGAAGCTCATGTTCTCCACAACACCCTTGACGTCGAGGTTCACTTTTTCGGCCATGAATGCGGCCCGCTGGGCCACGCGCTGGGCGGCAGGCTGTGGAGTAGTCACCACATAGAGTTCGGAACGAGGCAGGAACTGTGCCAGCAACAACGAAATGTCACCGGTACCGGGCGGAAGGTCAATCACCAGGTAGTCAGGCTCATCCCAGAAGACATCAGTGAGGAATTGCTCGAGTGCCTTGTGCAGCATCGGGCCTCGCCAGATCACGGGTTGGTCTTCCTCCACGAAGAAGCCCATGGAGATGCAACGGACTCCGTGCGCTTCGGGAGGAACGATCATCTGGTCGATGAGGGTCGGCGGTTGTTCCGCTCCCAGCATCCTCGGAATCGAGAATCCCCAGACATCAGCATCCACAACTGCGACCGACTTGCCTCGCTGCGCGAGGGCAACGGCCAGATTCGTCGTTACCGAAGACTTGCCGACTCCACCCTTGCCAGAAGCGATCAGAAGCACGCGCGTCTTCGATGAAGGGTCAGCGAACGGAATCTCCCTGCCCTCAGCATGACCGTGTGAGTCCTGGGAGCCCGCAGTGGCTGCGGGGTCACCGTGCAGGTTCTTCCTAAGATCTTCGCGTTCCTGGTCGGTCATGGAGCTCCACGAGATGTCGACTCGCTCGATTCCGGGAAGCGCTGTTGTGGCTTCTTCCACTCGACGCTGGATCTCGTTGCGCAACGGGCACCCGGGAATTGTGAGCACCACCTGCAATGAAACCGAGGGTGCATCCACAACAACCTCGCGGACCATGTTCAGTTCAACGATTGAACGGTGGAGTTCGGGGTCTTCGACGGGCCGGAGCGCCTCGATGACGTCGTCAGGGGAGATGGACATCTGCCAATTGTCCCCGTCAAGACCGTGAAAACCCAATCGGGGTAACATGTGGTCGTGACGGCTCCCATGTCCCCCACTGAGTTTGCGTCCGTGGTCACCGCAATCACCACCGCGTTCGGAGATCCGACCCGGCGCGAAATCTATCTCCACCTGCACGAGAACCCCAGCGGGGTCACGGCATCGAGCGTCGCGCAAGAGTTCGATCTGCACGCCAACGTGGCCAGGCATCACCTGGACAAACTCGCATCCGGTGGATACGTCGAGATCAGTACGGAACGGGCTGCAGGCAGCGCCGGCCGCCCATCCAAGTGGTACCGGACGGCCGAACCGGAGATGGCTCTTGACGTTCCGGTTCGCCATGACGAAGTGCTGGTGGAGCTTCTGGGCCGGACCTTGGCAGAGATCGGGCCGGAGCGATCCGCCGAGATTGCCGAGGAAGTAGGCGTGGAGTACGGGCAGTCCATGGCCGAGTCGATGGGTGAGCACTCAACGAACAGTTTCCGCGCCGCGCTGCACACCGTGGCCGATGCCCTCTCAGCCCACGGATTCGCCGCCCAGACCCGCGATGACGGCAACCGCCTGCGGATTGTCACCGACCACTGCCCCTTCGGAGACACAGTCGCTGAACACCCGGTTATCTGCGCGGTCGACCGCGGGATGGTCAAGGGAATGTTGGCGGAGCTCTATCACGAGACCACTGTGGACCTGACCTCTTCTTTCGCCAGCGGCGACGACCACTGCATAACGGCGGTCGAAGATCCCAGAACCGCGTGACTCGCACCTATCTCGACTACGCATCAACCGCTCCGCTGCGACCCGAGTCCCGTGCCGCGATGGCGGAATGGCTCCGCAAGGAGGAGCCGCTGCGAGGGGACCCGAGTCGCTCACATTTCGAGGGATTTGCTGCCCGAACAGCCCTCGAGGATTCGCGAGACCGAATTGCGGCCGCGCTGTCGGTCCGGCCACGCCAAGTCCTGTTTTGTTCGGGTGCAACGGAGGCTATTGCCACCGCAAGTTTTGGCGCTGCCAACCGTCGAGCCGGTCGGGCGCACAGCGTGGTCAACGCTGTGGAACACACCGCCGTGACGAGATGGGCCGATCGCGGTGAATCGACAACCGTTCCGGTGGACGAAACCGGCCGCGTCAACGTGGATGATGTGGCCGAGGCGATCCGTGCCGATACCGCCGTGGTGCACCTTCAATGGACCAACCACGAGGTCGGGACAACCCAACCAGTTCCGGAACTGGCCGAACTGTGCGCCGAAAGCGAGAGCCTGCTGCACGTCGACGCCGCACAGGCCGGAACACAAGTCGCGGGGGCCGTTGCATCCGGAGCCGACCTCACATCCATCTCTGGACACAAGCTCGGCGGACCGAGTTCGGGACTTCTCATTCTTCGCAAGGGCCTGCGGCTTCCACCGCTGCTGGTGGGTGGTGATCAAGAACGTGCCCGCCGCGGCGGAATGGAAGATGTTCTGGCAGCAGTCGGATTGGCAGCAGCAGTGGAGGCGACCTGCAACTCAGCAGTCGAGGAGGCTGAGAGGTCCCGGCACCTGTGCGACCGGTTGATCTCATGGGCTGACCAGCGACACGGAGTATCGATGGTCGGCAACAGCGAAAACCGGGCGCCGAACATTGTCTGCCTCACGCTGGAGGACGTCGAACCACAGCCCGTGTTGATGGGGCTGGATTCCGCGGGGATTGCCGCCCACTCAGGATCCGCATGCAGCAGTGAGATCGGCGAGCCATCGGCGATCCTTCAGGCGATGGGGATGGACGCCCACCACAGCCTCCGATTGTCAGTTGGTTGGAACTCAACCGATTCCGATGTGAGTCGTGCGCTCGATGTGCTGGATCGACTGCTCGACGAACTCAGCTCTCTGCGAAAGAAACCATGACTGCCGGTCCCCACTGGATTGTGTTTGACCTCGATGGAGTGTTCCGCCAATGGAACGATCCCGACCTGGATGAGGTCGAGTCGAGTTTCGGCCTGGAGCCACGAACAATCCTTTCGATCGCGTTCTCCGATGATCTCGGCCCCGCTGCGATCACCGGTCAACTCACATACCGGGCCTGGATGGACCGGATTCGTGCGGAGGTCATCAGGACACATGGCGAAGAAGCTTCGCCTGCTCTGGATGTGTGGGAGTACAACGTGGGGGTTGTGGACTGGGAGATGATCGAAATGCTGCGTCAGGTTCGCGAACACATTCCGGTGGCTCTGCTTTCCAATGGCACTACGCGACTCCGGCGGGATCTCCATGTCCTGGGCATCGCGGAAGAATTCGACACAGTCTTCAACACCGCCGAGCTGGGAATCGCAAAACCGGATCCAGCGGTGTTCCGTCTTGTTTGTTCCTCACTGGGGACCGAGACCCACCTTTGCGCATTCGTGGATGACCTCGAACAGAACGTTCTTGGGGCAGAATCTGTCGGGATGACCGCGCACCGACATGTTGACCAGAAGTCCACAGAATCCTTCCTGCGAGAGATGGGATTGGCGATAGCCTGATCCGCCGATGACCATCTATCTGATACGCCATGGTTCGGCCGGCAAGAGGAATTCGGCCGATTCGAACGATGGCGAGCGCCACCTCGATGAGGTGGGCCGTCGTCAGGCAACAGCCATCGCCGATCTGCTCGGAACCGAGAAGATCACCCGGGTACTCAGCAGTCCATATCCCCGATGTGTTGAAACCGTCAAGCCCCTGGCCAAGTCACTCGGACTCAAGGTTGAACGTCGACCCGGATTGTCAGAAGGATCAACGGTGGACGAGGCATGGGACCTCGTCACAGCGGACCCTGCAATCAACGTCGTGCTCTGCAGCCATGGAGACGTGATCCCGGAGATCATCAGGCGCGCCGAAGTTCGCGGGACCGAGCTCACCAAGAAGGTCGGCTTTGCCAAAGCTTCCGTTTGGACTCTTCGGGGCTGGAACGGGATCACTTTTCGCAAAGCGACTTACCGCAAGATCCGTACTGACTGAGCCACCTGACCACGGCCCCATGAACTCCGCCGCACAGACCACACCGCTGCGTGAACCGTTCGGAGGTAACCGTGGGAAGGGCGAAGCCTGTGACCATTGACACACACAGAATTCAGTAAGGCTATGCTGACGACGTTCGGCTGGAGTCGAGCGGGAATGAGGGGGAAACTCATATGAACAAGAGCAAAAAGAGGGTTCTGGCAATTGGTGCGTTCGTGTCAGCTTGTGCGCTGATCGCGGCCGCATGCACACCACCCACCGGACCCGCACCGCGCACGTGGCGCGTCAAAGCCGTCAGTGCCGAGGTGCTGGATCAGGAGGATCCGGATTTGGGCGACGAGCCTTACGCGATTCAGTTGGGCTTCCGCTCCAAAGTCGGGGTCGCCAACTCCTCGTGGGCCAGCGTTCGCTCCGACTGCCCGTGGCAGCTGGCCGCCCAGGATGCGGCGCCCAGCGGAACCTTGCACAACTTCGACAACGGCGCCTCCGACATCGTGTTCCCCGATGTCCAGAATCTGGACATCGGTGACGTGCTGTTGGAGCTCGCACCGCTCGAAATCTTCGGCACCATGACCTTCCTCGTGGAGCGTGACGTGCTGCCTGGATTCGATTCCTGTGAGGTCGGTGCTTTCATAGACTCAGCGCTGACAGGCGTTCTCGTGGATTCGCTGAACCTCCTGATTGCCGCCTCGCCGATTCCTCCCACGGAACAGGAATTGGTCGACATGATCGTGGCGAATCTCGGCAATTTCCTCGAGGCAGCCGGCCACGCCATCGGAATCCAGATCGAAGGCCTCGGCAATCCTGATGACCTCCTCGGACTCGCTGTGCAGATTCACCTTCCGACGCAGGGCGCATTCACCAACCTGCTCAACATTGGTTTCCAACTGGCGGGCTTGGCCAACGGTGAACTGCCCATTGAGGAACTTCCCGACACGATGAAGGTCCGAATCGGGCACCTGCTGCCCTCCTCGGCCACATTCGACTTCGAGGGACCCAACTATCACTACAAGGTGTCTACAGCAGTAGCCCCGTAAGACACAGGTACGACGGCAACCCAAGTTTCGTCATCGCGAAAGGGCCGCTCTTCGGAGCGGCCCTTTCGCGTCCCGATGAAAACCCCTGTGTACGCCCGGATACCCCGGTTCTGCGGTGTCTAACCGCCGTCCGGGTTGGGAACAGAGGTGCGCAGAGCCGAGTCGATCAGCTCATTGAGTTGTTCGGCGTCACCAAGAACCACCGCCAGAACGGACCGAGGCCCGGAAACCACTTCAGCCAGTCTGAGGCTTGCCTCCTCAGGTTCGCCTGAGATCACCAGAGCAACCGTGGAAACCGACAGGGCATCCACATCTTCGGGATCCTCGGCGAGAAGGGAGTCGGCCAGGACGACCGCCTCTGAAGACCTGCCATCTTCGGAGCCGAGAAGAGATATGGCCTTGGCCAGCCTGAGGTCCCGACTCGTCGGAGCGGTCTGAAGCCGTTCATCAGCACAGCGACCCAACTGATCGAGGAATTCCTGATCCATGGATCCCACACCACTGTCCTGGGCGGCATCCTGCCAACAAGCCCGCGCCGATTCCTCCATTGTTCCGAAGAGAATCTTTTCCTGCAGTTGTTGCGAGGTGACGATCGACGTCATCTCCTCGGGCGGATCGGCCGCGTAGAAATCCGACAGGTAAGTACCGGCTGCTTCGAAGTCACCATTGTCGACTGCGACCACCGCGGAGAACACAAGGGCGTCGACGTACTCGGGATCGAGCGAGATGGCTCGCTCGAGATCCGCCGTTGCCGATTCCGGGTCGCCCAGCCGACTGCTCATCCAGCCTCTGTAAGCAAGCGCTTCAACGTTGTCCGGGTCATCCACGAGCACGCTGGAGTAGCACTCCCGCGCATTCTCCATGTCGGACATCGCCGCTCTGCATTCCCGCAAGTCTGCCGAGACGAACGCGTCGCCGGTGATGTTTCCGCCGGCCCGATCATTGCTGGCACGCCAGAGAAGTCCGCCAAGGATGAGTACGAACACGGCCGCGGATCCGAGCACGACCGGTCTCGCCCATTCCGGGGGCTTTCGGCTTGAAGGCCTCGCTGTGCGTGAGGGGGACTCACCTCCCTCTGCTTCCACAACACGAGCCTGACCTTGTGCCGATCCCCCTTGATCGGGACTCGACGACTCCCCTCCGACATCATCCCCAACCGGAGCCACTCGCCCCCAGCGACGGAAAGCAAAAACCAGCACCACGGCGCCGCCGGTGACCACCAGCAAGGGAATCATCCAGATGAGTGCGCTCGCACCAGTGGCGCTGGGAGTGAGCAGCACCTCATCGCCGTAACGAGCCGAGAAGAAGTCGAGGATCTCTGCGTCGGAGGAACCCTCGACCATCTGAATCCGAATCTCGTCCCGGAACTTCTGTGCCAGCGGAGACTGGGATGCGGCCGTCGACTCTCCGACGCACTGAAGGCACTTGAGCTGTTCGGCGATTCCATAAAGACGGTCGTCACTGGTGCCGCCCGGCTCGGGAGCCCGCCCGAACACGATCAGCAGGATCACCGCAAGGGCGGCCATTGTCAACCAGATCGCCGGGAGGCGACGAATTTCCTTGGTCGGATTCACTGGGACTCGAGTTGTCCGGTGCTCTCGTATTCGGCAACCAGCGATTCAAGTCCATCCGCAGTGACTCCGCCGGCCAGTTTCTTGACCACGACACCATCCGGAGTGATCAGGAACGACTCGGGCAGTTTGATCACGCCGAAATCGAGCACGATCCCACCCGTGTCCTCGGCCAGCACAGGCCAATCCCCGCCATGTTCGGCGAAGAACTCTTCGATCACCTCCGGTGGCTCGTCGAAGGCCACACTGATCACCTCGACGGAGTCTGCGTTGCGCTCGGAAAACACCACCAACTCGGGATGCTCGGCCACACACGGCGGGCACCAGGTGGCGAAGAAGTTCACGAGGGTCCAGCTTCCACGAGTATCTGCAAGGTCGAACGCCTCACCTGTTGTGGTGGCGGACTGTATGCCCGGAGCCTCAGAACCGATCAGTTCTCCTGATACCTCCCCTTCGCCATCGGGAGCCGACGCAAACAGGATCACCAGTGCACCGACGACCACGGCCACGACTGCGAGCACGGCCAGAACCTTCACGTTGGACCTCTTGGCCGGTCCATCCGTCTCAGGTGAACCACCAGACGCATCTCGACCATGAGTTTCGATGTCGCGGTTTTCGGTGTCGCCTCCCGATGACAAGGAATCACTCACTGCAGAACCTTTTCCTTTGACTTCTTGGACACTCTGGCGGGAATCAGGGCCAGAGCAGTCCCCAAGCCCATTATCAATCCGCCTGCCCAGACCCAACTGACAAGGGGTTGGATGATAATGCGCAAACTGACTTCCGCAGCATCGCCTTCTCCTTCGGGTGAGGAGGTGAGAGCCAGATAGACATCCTCGAACGGGCCAACCCGCACTGATGGCGTACCGATCACCTGACCACTGGAGCGATAGCGATTCAGCCGGGGTTCATAGATCCTTGCATTGTCCACCCGGACCTGGGCCCCAACACTCACCAACCGATCCGACTCCGTGGTTGCCGATCCGACGTACTCGAACGTGTGGCCGCCCACTTCGGCGGTCTCTCCCACGCCCAAAGTCACCTCGGACTGGGTCAGGTACGTGCCGGAGGCAGCCAACGCGACCGCGATCAGAATCGTTCCCAAGTGGACCACCATGCCGCCATTGGTCCTGCCCACAAATCCTCGAAATCTGTTTCGGCGAACCGACATTGCGAGTTGGCGAATGGCTGATCCGGCCGCGAATCCTGCCAAGCCGAACGCCATGAGCGCTGCCCAACCAGTTGCACCGAGGAGTACTGCGACCGCCAGAGAGAGGACTCCTGTCCATGCAGGCCAGAACAGCCGCACCCTCAGGACTTCTCCGGGTGCTCGGCGCCACGGCATTGCAGGCGCAATGGCCATCAGGGTGAGCAGGGCAAAACCGATCGGCATAGTCATCCGGGAGAAATACGGCACCCCAACGGAGATCCGGTCTCCATTGATGGCTTCCAGGATCAACGGAAAGACCGTTCCGAGCAGCACCACCGCAGCGAAAGCGGTGAACACGAGGTTGTTGGCGAGAAACGCACCTTCGCGCGACATAGGACTACTGATCTTCGTTTCCGATCTCAACAGGTCTGATCGCCATGCGATCAGACCCAGAGACACCGCCACTGTGGCTGCGAACAACGTCAGTAGCATCGGCCCCACGGCTCCGGAGGCAAACGCATGCACGGATTCGATGACACCGGAACGTGTGAGGAACGTACCCAGGATCGTGAGGCTGAAGGTGGCGCACAATAGCGACATGTTCCAGACCCGCAGCATGCCGTGACGTTCCTGCACTACCACTGAATGCAGGTATGCGGTGCCGGTGATCCACGGAAGCAGAGACGCATTCTCCACCGGATCCCAAGCCCAGTATCCACCCCAGCCGAGAACCTCGTAACTCCACCATCCACCCAGGACTATGCCGAGTGTCAGGAAACCCCAGGCCACCAGCGTCCAGCGCCGGGTCTCTACCAACCACCCCTCACCCAGCCGGCCGGAAACCAGCGAGCCGATGGCAAATGCGAACGGCACCACAAATCCGACATATCCCAAGTAGAGCAAGGGTGGATGGAATGCCACGAGAACGTGGTTCTGAAGCAGCGGATTCGGACCCGGGCCATCGAAGCCGGGTGGCGGCGAGAACGCTACAAATGGGTTCGCCGCGGTGAGAAGCATGAGAAAGAAGAAAGCTGTAACCACGAACATCGTGATCAGGGCCCACGCAACCAACGGATCTTCCAGCTTCTTGCGGAACTTCTGGGAAACCGCCACCAGATAACCCGACAGGATCAGGGCCCAAAGAAGGATTGAGCCCTCGAGTGCAGACCACAAGGTGGCGACGTTGAACAGCGCCGGTGTGGAGTGCGAACCATGGTCCGCCACGTACGCCACGGTGAAATCCCGGGTGATCAGGGCGCGTTCCATGGCCAGAAAGGCCACCAGTGCCCCGATCCCGACAATCAGGGCATAGGCCCGACCGGATCGGAGCAGATCCTTTCGGCCGGACTTCAAACCGTTGAGCAGTACGGCTATGCCCAGCAACGCCGCCAGAAAGGCAACGATGATGCCGGCGAGGCCGACAGCCCTGTTCACTGAGGTGAGCTCCCAGCGGCGGACTCTTCGGCTTCACGAATTCGCTCAGGATGATCTTCGTCATAGCTGCTGTCGTGTTTCACGAGGATCTCGTCACTGACGAATACCTCATCCGAGTATTGCCCCTCAACCACCACGGGGATGCCGGGGCCGAACAGCTCAGGTGGGGTTCCGGTGTGCGAAACTGCCACGGATTCACCACCGAAGCTCAACACGAAGGAAACGCCGCCCGCGGACTCCTCGACTGACCCGGCGTCGACATTTCCCTGCATCCTGAAGCGTTCATCCTGGAGGTCATCGCGTCGTTCAACGGCCTCATCCACGTTGTAGAAGAAGGTGGCGGCTTCATCAAGGCCCTTGTAGAGCACGAAACCCAATCCTGCAATGAGGAGCACCGCGGCACCAATGGCAACCAGCTTGCGGGTGCTTTTGCCGGATCCCGAGGCCGTGGCCATGGTCCGCGGGGCCAGATCGAAACCATCGGAGGCATCGTCGAGCGGGGCGGCATCCGATGACTCCTGGTCATCCATTGGATTCACATCCATCGACGATCCTCCTCCGGCACTTGTTCGGAAAGCTCACGGCCGCGTTTGATCACCCATGCGGCATATATCCCCACTGAGACGAACGTGACGATCCAGGCCGCAGCGATGTAGAAGGTGACGGTGGTGATGGCGAGCATCAGGAAAAGCTCCCTTCCGCCCGTCGGGCCGCTATCGCTTCGTCAAGGCCGATGCCTCGGGCTCGCTCGGAAAGCCAGGCCACCCGGAAACGATGTATGAGCAGCCAGGCGAAGATCACAAGGAACACCGTCAGGCCCAGATAGGCGCTGAACAGCTGCGTGCCACGCATGTCCGGGTCGACCGTGGCAAAGATCGTGCTGGACTGGTGAAGACCCCGCCACCAGTCAACCGCCTTGTGAGTAATCGGAATGTTCACGATCGCCATGATCCCGATGACTGCGCTGACAGTTCCCCGAGTACGGGTGTCGGTGGGGATCGAGCGCACCACCAGGTATCCGATGTAGGTGATGAACAGGACCGTGGTGGTGACAAGCCGGGGCTCCCAGCGCCAGAACACCCCCCAGGTGATCTTTCCCCACATCATTCCGTTGAAGATGGTCAGCCCGAAAAACAGCACGCCGATTTCAGCGGCAGAAGCCGCAAGCAAATCCCAGAACTCCGACCGTTTCCAGAGGTAGATCACCGAACCTACTCCGGTGATGATGAACGCCAGATAGGCCACAGACACGGTGGGCACATGCATGTACAGGATCCGGATCGTCTCGCCGAGCTCGAAATCAGCCGGACTGATGACAAGCCCGAACACGACCAACGCGATCAGACCGATGATCGACAGGACACCCAGGATTCGAGTCGCCGGTGAAGAGGTTCCGATTATCTTCGGAGCGAAAGTTGTAGTCATGTTGGTTGCGAAGCTCCAGCTTCGCTCGGTTGGGGAATCGGGTTCATGTGCTCACCACAATTGTCATGTTTCCTCCAACAGCTGTCATGTTTCCTCCAGCAGCGGCCGGTAGAGCACCACGCCAAGAACCAAGTACGAAATCGCAAATACCGCCAGAAGCGCAACCCAAGACCAACTCTGGCCGGCCTCCTGGCCGAGTGCCACCTCGCTGCCTTTGGTGGCCGCAATCAGCACCGGTGCCAGCAGCGGCAGCAGCAACAACGGCAACAACGTCGAACTGTGACGGAGTCTCGACACCAGAACACCGTATGTTGCACCTGCGGCAGACATCCCAATCGTACTGAGAAGCGTCACAGCGACCAGCATCGCCCAGCCGCCAAAGTCGGTGTTGTAGAGAATCGCCACTCCGAGCGCCAGAACGGCTTCGAGCACCAGGAGCTGGATCACCAGCGCCGACACCTTGCCGAGAAACACCGACGCCGCAGAGATACCCGACAGCCGGATCGAGTCAAGTGCCCCGTCATCCACTTCGACGGCGAAGGCCCGCTGCACGGCGAGTGTGGAAGTGAACAGCACAGTCATCCAGAACAACCCCGCGGTTGCACGGGTCAATACGTCGCGGCTGGGATCCAGGGCGAATGCAAACAAGATCAGGACGAGCATGCCGAATGGCAACATCTGTGCCAGCGCCACACGCGAATGCTGCTCGATCCGAAGATCCTTGCGAGCCACAAGCCGTGCTCCGGCCACGGTTGAGAGGCTCATGTCGTGACTCCCCCCACCACGTCCACAGTGCGGATGGCCACGTCACCCGCGCGGTCGAGTTCATGCGAGGCCATGAGCACCGTGGCTCCGGCGCCAGCGGCTGCCGCCAACAGGGCGTCAAGATCATCCCGGGCCGATTCGTCCAGTCCGCTGTGGGGCTCATCCAACAACCACAGTTCAGGTCGCCGCGAGAGCATCGCAGCAAACGAAACCCTCTTCTTCTGGCCGGCGGACAAGGAGTGAACGGCCACAGGATGCAGTCGGGTGGCCACCCCCATGCGGTCCAGTGCCTGCATGGCGTCGGAGTGGGTCAGCCCCGAGGCCTGCGCAAAGAACACCGCGTTCTCCACAACCGTGAGATCGCCATACAGCCCACCGCTGTGTCCGACGAGCCCAACCCTCTGTCGAACACCGGACTGGTCCTTGCGCAGATCTACTCCCAATACGCGTGCACTGCCTTCGACCACGGGCACGAGACCGGCACACACTCTCAACACGGTGGTCTTGCCGGCGCCGTTCGGCCCGCGCAGCAGGACGATCTCGCCGGACGCGACCTCGAGATCACAGCCGGCAAGGGCGGGGAAACGCCCCAGCAACGCCACGGCGGAGCGAAGCTCAACCGCCGGATCGGCACGAGGAACGGATCGAAGGGAATCTGAGGGAGGGGGATCGGGCGTGGTCATCAGGGAAATGCACTCGCAACACGGAGTCGGACAACAAACTACTGACGACTCACCCCCGAACAGAAGACCGCCGAGCAGTCAATTTCCCCGAAAGTCGCCCAAGGCAATGTCAACGATGTTGCGCAGGGACGTCGAACGTGGATTGAAGTACGAACTGTGCCCGCGTGCGTCGGGAACCTCGAACACCTTGGCACCGAACTCGAGATCGGCAGGATTTTCACCGTGGCCAGGAGCATGGGATACGGGATCGAAAACCCGCTGCATATCCCCCATTTCGTCGGCTTGGCGGATCTGGTCACCGTCGAACGGGGCTGAAGCCGCAAAGAGATCTACGCCGTAGGCCGTGAGTTGACTCACATCCCCACCCATTCCAGGGCTACCGAGCGCGACAACCCGGTCCACCAACATTCCGCCGATCATCGCAGTTCCAGCAACGACGGTGCCGTAGGAGTGAGCAACGATGGAAATCTCCGAGGTGACATACCCGATCACATTCAGTTCGTTCACGAAGACCTTGAGACGGCCCGCGCCGTCCTCGGCGCCCGCGCTCGATGCCGCTCCCAGCAGATCACCTGGCACCTTGTAGTCCGCAAAGGAAATTACTGCCACGTCGCCAATGGTGCGCGCAAGGATCTCGTCGTACAGCTTGCACGCATGGGAATTGCCCGGTCGGTAATCAGCGAGGTCGGTGTTCATGCCGGGTATCTCAATAACAACCCGTCTTGAGTTGCCAAGGTCTCCATGGACCTCGATCATGCGCTGACGCCCCGGTGCGGAGTCGATCTTGAGAATCTGGCGACCAGTGAGGTCGAGTCCTTCGAGAGCTTCAAGCTCCTCGGAAAGAAGCTCGGAGCGCGACTTGGCGAGTGGATTCAGATCACCTCCGATTTCCAGGAGTCGATCCTTCAGCCCCAGCTTGCCGAGCTCATCGATCTGGTTCGACAGTTCCAGTTTTCGATCTTCGATCCATTCGATGGATCCCCGGTACCAGTCATCAAGCGGAAGCCCGCGGCCGAACAGAGATCCGATCATTCGGCTGGCATCCGAAATGATCCCTTCACCTGCGTCATCGTGGGCGGCCGGCACCTGGTGATGATCCGATCCCTCCGTGTTTTCGTGAGACCCGCCCGACATTTCGGGAGGCTCGGCGAGATCGTGTGGGTGTGCTTCGGTCACAACTGCTCCTCCCCTCCTACACCCTTGACGGCGAATACCGAATGAACCCGGCGATCCGCCGATGGACGGGACTCGCAGGGGCCTGCACATTGCCGAATGCGGTCCGCTAGTAGATTTTTTCCAATGCTCGGGCGAATACTCGGAATCGCCGGCAAAACCCTAGTGGTCGCCGGCATGCTGATACTCGGTTTCGTCGCGTTCCAGCTCTGGGGAACCGGCGTGGAAGAAGCCCGGGGTCAAGATGAACTGGGAGAGGAATTCGCACAGACTCTGGCCGAGGATCCCGAAGCAACCGCCAATACCGCTGTGGACACCACCGACCCTTCGACCATGTCTGCAGAATTGGCGTCGGTGGATCCTGCAACCGCACCCGCGATTGCAGCCCCACCGGCCGGAGAGCCGGTGGGGATAATCGAGATACCAAAGATCGAGGTCTCCCGGCTGATGGTGCAGGGCACCAGCCGATCTGATCTCAAGAAGGGTCCGGGTCGTTATGCGGGGACACCACTGCCGGGCCAGTCGGGTAATGCCGGGGTGGCCGGGCACCGCACCACCTACGGCGCCCCGTTCAACCGCATTGACGAACTGGTTCCCGGCGACACGATCACCTTCTCGAGCCAGCAAGGCCAGTTCAACTACAAAGTCATTCCTGCCCCTGACAACGCATCCCAAGCTTGGTACACGGTCCACCCGAGCCAGACCGAGGTTCTATCGGACAAGGGCGACAACCGAATTACGCTCACGGCCTGTCATCCCAAGTACTCCGCGCAGGAGCGGATCATCGTGCATGCGGTATTGGAGACACCACCGGCGCCGTCGTCTCCCCCACCGCCGGCTGATGCGCCGACGGTCGCCGAAGAGTTCGACGAAGGCCTCGGCTCATCCCCCGAGCAACTCCCCAAGGCCATCGGCTGGGGATTGGCTGCCGCCGCGGTGGCAGCTCTTGCGTTTCTGATCGGCCGCGGCCGCATCAGACGCTGGATCGTCTACGGCTTGGCCACACCGGTCGTGCTGTTCCTGATCTGGAACAGTTATGTGCACCTTGACCGGTATCTGCCGGCCATCTGAGGTTCGAAGCGACTTCAGATGCCGCGGAACTCCGGCTTGCGGCGTTCATCGAATGCCCTGCGTCCCTCAACCAGGTCTTCTGATGCCCAGGCTCGCTCGAACGCAACTTCGTACGGCACCTCATCGTTCACCTGCCACTCGATCGCGTCCAGACCAGCTTTGGTCCCCGACAGGGCAAGCGGAGCCAGTTGAGCGATTTTCTCGGCCAGTTCACCACAGTGTCGATCAACCACCTCCGTCGACCCACCCGACAGATCGTCGGTGATGAGTTCCTGGATCAGTCCGATCTCTGCGGCGCGTCGAGCCCCCACCGGCTCCGCGGCAAGCATCATCCAGCGTGCCATTGACTGACCGGCAAGCATCGCCAACCGCCGGATGGTCCAGTGATCAACCATCAGACCTAGCTTGGCCACTGGCACGGCAAACTTGGAATCCTCGGTGCATACCCGAAGATCACAAGACAGCGCTATCTGCATCCCGAGACCCAGACATGAACCGGAGATCGCGGCGATTGTCGGGAACTCCAGAGCAGCGAGATCATCCAGGGCCGACCGAAGTGCACGGGTGAACTCGAGGTCCTCCAGTTCCTTGAGGTCGGCACCCGCACAGAAATGCCCTGCGTCTCCGGATATCACCAACACCCGCGAGTTGTCCTGTGCAGCGCGTTGAACCGCGCCGTGGAGTTGCTCCACCGCGGCATGGTTCAGGGCGTTCCGCCGCTCCGGACGCGACATCCTCACCCAGGAGATGCGATCGGATTGTTCCAGGGTGACGATCTCCATGGTGCCCACTATCGACCACTCCAGTTCGGTTCGCGTTTCTCCATGAACGCGGCGATTCCCTCGGCTGCGTCCTCGAGTCCGGTACCCACGGTCAGCATCGGATGCAGCAGACGCAATGCTTCGGTGGAGGACATGTCCCACACGTCGTAGAAGGAGTCCCGCCCGAGTTGCATCACCGACGGCGGAGCGGAGGCCAGACCGGCTGCGATTTCGTCGACTGCCGAGTCGAGTTCGCCGGATGGGACGACTCTTGTGAGCATCCCGATGCGGTCTGCTTCCTCGGCGTCGATCCGGCGGCCCGTCATCATCAACTCCAGTGCCTTCTTGGGAGGCATGGACCGACACAGCGGGACCGTGATCATGTACGGCCAGAGGCCGACACTGATCTCGGGTGTACCGAACACTGCGTCGTCTGCGGCCAGCACGAGATCACACGACAGGGCCACACCCATTCCCCCGGCAAGACAGAACCCGCGCACCTTGGCCACCGTCGGCTTTCCGACAGACCAGAGTTCGTTGAACAGCTGTGCAAGCTCGCCCCGGGCGCCGTGGAGTTCGGCCTGGCTGGCCTCCGAACGCATTCCACCGAGATCTGCTCCGGCGCAGAATGCCTTGTCGCCGGAGCCACTCAGCACGATCACCCGCACCGAGTCATCAGTTCGAAAACCTCGTACCTTCTCCCTCATCTGCTGAAGCACATCCCAGCTCAATGCGTTGCGTTTCTCGGGCCTGTTGATGATCAGTGAAGCGATTCCGCCGCCGACCTCGGTGATTAGTTCGGGCATGAATGCAGACACTAGAGGCACCTCGGGGGAACCATATGCACAACACGGGCCGGCAGCACCGGGATACCCCGGCCGGTGGCAGTTTCATGACACGCA
>JAHRAZ010000140.1 GCA_020027475.1 Microthrixaceae bacterium | reverse complement strand
GCCGCGGATCGCGTGGGTCGCCTCCTTCGGCCTGGTCATGTCGTGAAGACAATCAAAGCTGAGGATCAGGTCATAGGTGGGTTCGGTCGGCAATCCGTCGAAGCCCTCGCAGAGCACCGAGACGTTGGTGAGGTCCCGCTCCTGCATGCGCTCGTTGGCGAGGTCCACCGCATGTCGGGAAGGGTCGTAGCCAACGAAGGTGCTCTGCGGGAATGCGGTTGCCAACGCGAACAGTGCGGTCCCCGTGCCGCAGCCGACATCCGCCACGCGGGCGCCTGCTTCCAGGCGTTGCTGCAGGCCGGTTATGCGGGGGATCAGTTCCGGGACCAGTGCCAGCCTCGACCACGATCCCAGCATGCGATCCGTGGTGTGGGCTGCAATTGGTCCGAATTGTTCGTAAGTGAGACCAATTCCGGTTTCGAAGGCGTTGGCGAGGCTGTCGACCGTTTCGGGCGGAATCGGCCCGGCGAATGCGCCGGCGGCAAAGAGCAGGCTTCCTTCGTCGTCGGCCATCACCGCAGACGATTCCGGGCTCATCGTGAATGACTCTCCATTCTCGGTGTCGATGATCCCGGAGGCCGCCTGCGACAGCAACCATTCATGCAACCACCGGGCATTCATTCCCGTTTGTTCGGCCAGTTGATCAGCGGTGACCTCGCCGCGATCCGTCAGCTCCTTGTAGAGACCGAGCCGATCCCCGAGGTGGATCATCAGCGACACCATCTCCCCCTGTTTGTAGGTCCACACCTGAAAGGCAAGGCCGGCAGCCTTGTCCATGTCGATCGGGCTGGTCATGGCTGAGGTGTCGTCGAGATCCATTCGGCCATTGTGCACCCCGCTTGGCCGAGGTGCGCAGCCGATGTCACAGGCCGCGGATAGCTTTTCCGACATGACCCGTACCCGAACCGTCTATGTATGCAGTTCCTGTGATGCACAGGAGCCGAAGTGGTCGGGAAGATGTGGCACATGTGGCGAATGGAACTCGTTGCACGAACAGTCCGGTTCGGCGCCTGCCGCGCTGCGTCCGATGGTTGCAGGACCCACCATCGCTTCCATCGGGGATGTGGAGGCGATCAGCGCCACGGGGCAGAGCACGGGTATGCCCGAGGTCGACCGCGTTCTTGGTGGGGGATTGATCCGGGGATCCGTGACGCTGCTCGGAGGAGAACCCGGTGTTGGAAAGTCGACACTGGTACTTCAGTTGTTGGCCAACGAAGCGGAATCAGGCAGGACCTGCCTGTATGTGACAGGCGAGGAGTCCGTTCAGCAGGTGAAACTCCGTGCTGATCGCCTTGGATTGACCCATCCGAAGATTCTTGTGGCTGCCGAAGTCTTGGTTCCGTCAATCGTGGCCGCTATCGAAGAGGTCAATCCGACGATATGTGTGATCGATTCGGTTCAGACACTGGAGGATCCAGAAGTGGAGTCCGGCGCGGGATCGGTCTCCCAGGTGAGAGCCGCAGTCAACCGGTTGGTGTCCGAAGCCAAGGAGCGAAGTGTCACAACAGTACTGGTCGGCCATGTCACCAAAGATGGCAATCTCGCGGGCCCGCGAGTGCTCGAGCACGCTGTCGACACGGTGTTGTCTCTCGAGGGAGAAAGAGATCAGGGTTTGCGGGTGCTGAGGGCCAGCAAGAATCGTTTCGGAAGCACCGGCGAGATCGGTCTGATGACACTCGGCGAAAGCGGGCTTGCCGGGGTGGAAGATGCTTCCGGAATTTTCCTCGGGGATCGATTGCCACTCACTCCTGGCTCGGTGGTCTCGGCCACCACGGAAGGGCATCGGCCTCTTGCCCTCGAGGTGCAGGCCCTCGTTGTGCCCACGGTGCTTCCGCAGCCGAAGAGGTCAGCCAAAGGATTCGATCCCGGCCGATTGGGTCTGTTGCTGGCTGTCATGGAGCAGCGATGCAACGTTCGCCTGGCCAAGTTCGACGTCTATGTGAACATCGCCGGAGGAATCAAGGTCACCGAACCTGGCATAGATCTGGCTCTTTGCCTCGCAATTGCATCAGCGCTCACGGGGTGGCCGGTACCGGAGGGTTGGTTCGCATGCGGCGAAGTCGGTTTGGGTGGAGAGATTCGTGGAGTGTCCCGCTTGGAGCAGCGATTGGGGGAGGCGACACGCCTGGGATTCGACAGCGCGCTGGTTCCGCGGTCGGGGCCTTCGGAGTACCCCGGAATGGAGATCCACCGGGTGTCGAGCCTGTCCGAGGCGCTGGAAGAGTTGTTGCTCGACAAAAAAAGCAACTGAGGGCAACGGGTTCCTTCGGAACCGCTCGGTCCCCACACAACTAGACTGGCTTTGTGAGCAGCCGCCGCGACGACGACTTCATAACCGCTCTCGCTGCTGTGGCGCCCGGTCAGCCGTTGCGGGAGGGCTTGGACCGCATTCTGAAAGCTGGCATGGGCGCGTTGATAGTGATCGGTGATGGACCGGAGGTTCTCAATATCTCGACAGGCGGATTCCTCGTGAACGCCGCCTTCTCGCCACAGAAACTGTCCGAACTGGCAAAAACCGACGGAGCCATGGTTCTCACGTCGGACGCCGGATACATTACCCGGGCCAATATCCATCTCGTGCCCAATCCCAACGTTCCAACGGAGGAAACCGGCACGCGGCACCGCACCGCAGAGCGAGTCGCCCGAAGCATTGGTGTGCCTGTGATCTCGGTGTCGGAAGACATGGCAGTGGTCACCATCTACACGAGCAACAAGCGATACCAACTCGAACCGATCCCGAACATCCTCAGCCGGTGCAACCAGGCGCTGCAGACCCTGGAGCGATACAAGAAACGCCTGAATGAGGAATCAACGAGCCTGACTGCTCTTGAGGTGGAGGATCTGGTCACGCTACGCGATGTCGTCAGCCTGCTTCAACGAGCCGAACTGGTCGCCCGGATCAGTGAGGAAATCGAGCGTTACCTGGTCGAGTTGGGGAGCGACGGAAGACTGGTTCGTCTGCAGTTGCGCGAACTGATGGCTGGTGTCGAAGACGAGCGTCGCCTGGTGGTCTGGGATTATCTGCAGGCAGATGTCAGCTGGGATCTGGAGCAGGCGATCGACACTCTCTCAGGCACCGATGTCGACGACCTTCTCGATGCGGAAGAGGTTGCCCACGCTTTGCACCTGGCCGGCCAGACCGACGATCTTGACTCTTCGATCCAGCCGAGGGGTTTCCGCATGCTGAATCGAATCCCGCATCTCCAGGAAGGGGTTGCAGAACGGATCGTCGAACACTTCGGGGCGTTGGAGAAGATCTCGCGGTGCACGGTGGAGGAACTCGCGTCGGTCCAAGGTGTGAACGAGCACCTCGCACGTTCTATCAAGGATGGCTTGGCGAGGATCGCCGAGTCAGCGATTCTCGAGCGCTACAGCTAACTTCTGCTCGATGTACATCGAACTTCCATCAGGAACACCTGCGTATCTGGCATCGGCTGAGAGGGCCGAGCGCACGTTGGTCGTCGTTCCGGACATTTGGGGACTCCGTCCACTGTTCGAAGATATGTGTGACTGGCTGGCGGCTCAGACCGGCTGGAATGTTGTTGCAATTGAGCCCTTCCCCGGCCAGGCCCTGCCTGGTGCGGAGGCTGCCGACGGCTTGTCGGCCCGGAGCGAGGCGCTCAGGGCACTCTCTGATTCGGCCCTGGTCGGTGATGCGGAAGCAGCAGCTGATGCAGCCGGTGATCAGCCCGCTGGATTGATCGGGTTCTGCATGGGAGGCATGTACGCGTACAAGGCAGCGGCCTCAGGTCGATTCGGCCGGGTAGTGGGATTCTACGGAATGATTCGGGTGCCGCCAGGGTGGGCCGGATCCGGACAGGGCCAACCACTCGAAGCCGTGGCGGCGGGCTCAGCCGAGGTGATGGCAATCATCGGCACAGTTGACTCCTGGACTCCTCCCGACGATGTGGATCAACTCGAAGCGGCCGGAGCCGAAGTGATCCGGTATGAAGGAGCGGATCACGGGTTCGTTCATGATCCCTCCCGGCCCGCCCATCGTGCGGACTACGCAGAAGACGCCTGGCGGAGGGCGCTGGACTTTCTGTCTGGCTGAGCCCACTCGTTCTCACGCCGGGTCAACCGGCTATTCAGCTGGGCAAACTCGCTCTCACAGCGAGCGAACTCAGTGCGACCGTATTTCCAGCTCTCGGCGTTTGGCGATTCGGTAGCCGCCGTCGGTCTGGTTGATCCACCCGAGCTTGAGGAAGCTGGCGATGGCCTTGTTGACTCGTTCCCGGGATGCGCCTACCAATCCGGCGAGCTCCTCCTGAGTGAACGGGATCTCGAATTCGTCGTTGTCTCCGGCCAGTTCCAGCAGGTGCTTTGCCGTGCGGCCGGTGACGTCCAGGAAAAAAGCATCGGCAAGGGCTTCGTCAGTTGTTCGCAGTCGCTTCGACAGCAGGCTCACCGCCGACCAGAGCAGCTCCGGTTTGTCATCCCAGATCGCCCGCAGGACGTCATAGGGGATGCGCTGGACCCGGGAATCCTCCAACGCCCTCGCTTCGGCTGACCGACCCAGATTGTCAAAGAGGCTCATCTCGCCGAACAGGTCGCCGGTGAGCATCATCGCCACCATGGACTCGCGCCCGTCCACGGAACGATTTGAGATGGCCACGCGGCCAGAGATCATCACGAAACAGGCGTGGGCATCGGCGCCTTCTTCGAACACCACGTCGCCTCTTGCGAGCTCGAGGGATTCCGAGGCGTCGCCGATGCGGGAAAACTCGGAATCGTCGAACATGTCGAACAGCTCAGTTGCCCGAACCAAATCCACTGGGCTCAAGTTGCTCCCTTGCTCGTCTTCGTAAGGCTCTCCGATCACTCAATTACTCTAACGGCCGGGGCCACAGCAAGGATTCGATGTTGAGTACCGGGTGGGAGCACCGGGTGTGGGGCTAGCGTTCTCATGTGTCCGAACCCGCCCCGCCTGAATCTGCACCAGAAGTCTGGAGTGTCGTGCTGGCAGCCGGTACCGGATCGCGCTTTGGTGACACCAAGCAGTTCCTTGACCTTCGCGGAAGCAGTGTGCTGCGGCGCTCGCTGAACACGGCACGGTCTGTGTCCGGGGGGATAGTGGTGGTGGTCCCGCCCGGCGAGAGTGCCAGCGGCTCCGTTCTGGGCGATGCGAACGTGCCTGAGGCCGATGTAGTCGTTTCAGGAGGCCGAACGAGGGTGGAATCCGCCCGCGCCGGAATTGTTGCCGTGCCAGATGAAGCCGGTGTGATCCTTGTTCATGATGCTGCTCGACCGTTGGCCGGCAAAGAGTTGTTTTCCAGAGTTGTGGAGGCGGTGGTGGGCGGTTCGGTTGCAGTGGTTCCTGCTGTGGCGGTCTCCGATACGATCCGGACCGTTGGGGGTGAGGTTGTGGACAGGGATGATCTGCGTGCTGTGCAGACTCCGCAGGGATTCCGGGCCGATGTCCTGCGTGAAGCCCATGATGTAGCTCGCGCCTCAGGCGATGCTCCGGCTGCCACCGATGATGCGTCGCTGGTCCAGCGGCTCGGAATGCCAATCACGATGATCGAAGGGGAGAGCACCAACATGAAGATCACCGACCCGCAGGATTTGGCGATTGCAGCGGCGATCCTTGAACATGCCCCGATGGCGGATCCTGACTCGGAAGGGCCCGGCTGATGGACTTGAGGGTTGGCAACGGATTCGACATTCACCGCTTCTCCGATGACGCGGAGCGTGTCCTCGTTCTAGGTGGTGTCGAGTTTGCCGGGGAGGCCGCGCTTCATGGACACTCGGATGCAGACGTGATCGCGCATGCGGTGGCCGAGGCGATTCTGGGCGCCGCTGGATTGGGAGATCTGGGAAGCCACTTTCCTGACACGGACGAGCGCTGGGCAGATGCCGACAGCATGGAGTTGCTGGATGCGGTGATCTCCGAAGCACGTTCAGATGGTTGGCAGGTCTCCAACGTGGACTGTTCGGTGGTCGCGGAGAAGCCGAAGATGGCACCCAGGCGTGCTGACATGGAATCCAGTCTCTCGGCCTGCGTCGGCGCCCCGGTTACGGTCAAGGGCCGCCGTGCTGAGGGTATTGGTGGGTTGGGTCGAAGTGAGGGGATCGCATGTTTTGCGACAGCATTGTTGGTGCGACCAACGCAAAGGGGTGATCAGTAATGGCATCCAATAAGGGATCTCGCAGCAAGGGATCGCGTTCTGCCAAAGGGGCGAAGCAGGAAAGCCGATCCCCACGCGGCCGCAAAGGCGGAGGGAGACCGCCCAGAGGCAAGAGCGGCGGTGGGTCTGGCAGTGGAAAGGGATCTGGCAGGGGCGGCCAAACCAAGGCGCGCGGCCTGGGTGGCACTCAGGTGGAAGGTCGCCAGTCTGTTCGAGAACTTCTCCTGGCGGGTCGGCGCAGGGCCACTGAGATCTTCCTGGGCAACGAGGTGGAGCGAACGGGGATCATCGAGGACATCCTCGGCCTCGCTGAGGAGATGCGGATCCCGGTGCGAGGAGTGAGCCGGAGCAAGCTCGACACGATCAGCCACACCGAATCTGCCCAAGGCGTGGTTGCGATGGCCAATCAGCTGCCGGCCGAGGAGCTGTCGGTGCTCTGCCGTGAGCGCGATGGGCGGACGCCGTTTCTGCTGGCAGTGGATGGTGTGACCGATCCGGGAAATCTGGGTGCGCTCATGCGGATTTCCGAATGTGCGGGTGTCACTGGTGTCGTGATGCCCAAACACCGTGCGGTGCACATAACACCAACCGTCACCAAGACGGCCGCGGGAGCGATCGAGTATCTGCCGATGACCTTGGTTGGCGGTCTGCCGACCGCGATCACCGAGATGCAGGCCTCAGGTGTTCAGGTGATCGGACTCGACATGGCTGGTGATGTGGCCATTCATGATCTTCCCCGGACGACCGACGGCGTCTGTTTGGTGCTCGGTGCCGAAGGCAAGGGTTTGTCCAACCTGGTGGCCAAGCGATGTGACCGGATCGCTTCGATCCCCCTGTACGGGCAGTTGGCGTCGCTCAACGTGGCTTCTGCCGGGGCGATAGCCGCGTACGAGATCGCCCGACTCAGGCAGCCCGGATAGGCGAGTCGCATGACCGACGAAACACAGATCCTGAACCTGTTGGGGGAATACTGCTGGAACATCGATCAGGCTGATTTCGATGCGCTCGGTGCGCTGTTCGCTTCCGGGAGACTGGTGGGACCCGACGGCGTGGAGATCGCCAGTGGATCGGAGGCGGTGAGCCAGTTCTACAGCGGATCGATGAAGCTGCACGACGGCTCACCCAGAACCAAACACCAGATCACCAATTGGATCATTCACGTGGATCACGAAGCCGGAACCGCAGTTGTTCGTTCCTCCTATGTGCTTCACCAGATGGGTGACGGCGTGATCAGCACGATCATGGCAGGCCGTTATCGTGATGTGTTCGCCCGGGGTTCGGCTGGATGGCACTTCACCGAGAGGCAGTTCTTCGTTGATCTTGTTGGTGACCTGTCGGAACACCTGATGTTCGATCTCTAGCCCAACCCAAGAGCTTCTGGTTTGCAGAGCCGATCCCACGATCGGACCGCTTTTGGCACTTGGTGGTGGATTAGTTCCTCCCGAACGCGCTCCTGACCCACTTGGGTGGATCCTCGGTCGCCGAGTCGGAGAGAAGTGGTTCTATGGAGACGCCGGCTCGGAATGTGTCTGATCCCATGCCAGTTTCAAATGTTCCGAACTGGCACGGATCACCTGGTCGGCTGCATCGACCCGTCTGTTCGAGGGATGGTTGGTAGATTCGGGGTGGTTACCTGACGGGGTGGGACCGGAGCGAGTAGATGGGCGATTCACAACCGGGATTCTGGGGAGATACCGATCACGGCCCGGCTGGTCATCCGCCCTCCAGCTCTGTTCCCGGCTTTGGTGACCCTTGGGAAGACGCTTCTGCGGATAGCCGAAGCCAAGGACCGATTGATCCAGCCCGAGATCCTGCCGCTGCGAATCAAGCTGGCAAACCCCCGAAGGACAATCGACGCAGAATGTGGATCATCGGGGCGGCAGCGGCTCCGGTGTTGACGATTGCTGTCGCGTTCAGCGTTCTCTCCCAGCAAGATGCTGAGGAAACTGGATCTTCGCCGAAGACGAGCGGCTCGATCATTTCCACCGAATCGGTGCGGCCCGAAACAACCGGGCCGGAACTGCGGAAGCCGACTTCTACACCCACGCCCCCGCCGGCGATTCCAGAGGCCTTGCTCCTGCTATCCACGCTTCGCGTTGAACCGGAATTTTCGGACGAAGGGTATGATAGACAGCTCTTTGACCACTGGATCGATGCCAGCGGAAATGGATGCGACACCCGATGCGAGGTACTGAAGGCTGAGCGGCTCTCGTCACTCCCCGGTCTTGCTGGCGGAGGATGGCTTTCCACATACGATGGCTACAGCACGGATGATGCGAGTGAACTGGATATCGACCATGTGGTTGCACTTGCTGAAGCTTGGCGCAGCGGGGCTCACAGTTGGGATGAGGACAGGCGACGGGATTTCTCGAACGATCTGGAAGAACCAGCGGCACTGACTGCCGTGACAGCGGCGACCAACCGTTCGAAGGGGGCTCGCGACCCTGCGGACTGGCAACCATCGAGTGACAACGCATGGTGTGATTATGCGAGAGACTGGATCATCACGAAGGCCCGTTGGGACCTCAGTGTGGATGAGGCAGAGCATTCGGCCTTGACCAACATGCTGCGGGGTTGTTGATGCATGTCTGATTGAAATGCGGGCCTCTTCGCAGTTTGAGGTCAACTTCGTCACGGTTCCCCTGCTCGTTTGCGCAGTCACCAACGAACCTGTCGGAGTCGCGGACTTCTTCGACAGGGGGTTGGAGGTTACGCGTAGCATGTTGCTGCCAAAGGCAACCGCTGTCGGGAGAAGGCCTTGGAGGGCCTGAGTATGCGAATCGAAACGAGCACGCGGATCTGCGGAGTGCATGTGACCTCGGTGGCCGTCGAAGACGCTCGCCCCGGTTGTACTCAGTGACCACCGCGGAACCCTTTGACGGTCCCTCCCCTTTTGTTGGGGACGGACCGCCGGTTCAGCCCTTGACGCCCCCAGAGGTGCGGCTCGCGCACTTCGGCGCAGTACGAGCGGGCCTCGTCGCGCTTGGCGCCCCCGCGTAGAACAGGAGTCACGGAGTGGCCAAATGGAACCGCAAATCAGGAATCAGCAGGCGGGATCGGGCCAAGTACCGTTTTGATGCCTTCATGGAGCGAGGTGGCACGGCCAACCTGAAGGCACTCGCGGTCGTATTTGTGGTTGCGCTTGTGATATTCGCCTTGGGGCGCGTGATCGTGGTCTCGCTGTTCGGCGTTGATCAGGTTGAACGTGGCACGGCCCCGTGGAGGCAGTTTTACCTCGCTCTGTTGGAGATCACAGACCCCGGATCCATGACTCAGGATGTGGACTCGTCTGGTTGGGTCAAGCTGCTCGCAATCGCCACCGGAATCGCGGGCATCATACTTCTGTCGACTCTGATAGCGCTCCTCACGACAGCAGTAACCGCTCGTCTCCGGCAACTCCGCAAGGGGCACTCGAAGGTCGTTCTGACTGGCCACACCCTGATTCTCGGATGGAACCCACGGGTAGTCGAGATTCTCGATGAACTCGTTGTCGCGAACGAGTCTGAAGACCATCCTGCTGTCGTCATCCTCTCCAAGGAGCCGAAGGAGGAGATGGATGACTGGCTGAACGTCCACCTTGAAGACACCTATAACACGGAGGTGGTGACTCGTTCAGGTTCACCGAGTTCGCTGGTGAATCTTGAGATGGTGGCGGCGGCGGACTGCAAGTCGGTCATTGTGCTGGCCAACAGAATCGTCGTTGCGACAGAAAGAGAAATTCATGAGAGCGATCTGGCGGCGCTGAAGTCGATACTCGCGTTTGTCAGGGTGATTGAACAGAAAACGGATTCAAGACCAGAATCGGAAACGGACTCAGGTCCAGAAGTGCCGATTGTCGCGGAGATTCACGGGGAAGCCGGAAGG
>JAHRAZ010000125.1 GCA_020027475.1 Microthrixaceae bacterium | reverse complement strand
AATGTCCGCCGCCTGAAGCGAGGGATACGAGAAGAGTCCACTCGACACGAAGTCCTTCTGTTTCGCGGACTTCTCCTTGAACTGGGTCATTCGGTTGAGTTCGCCGAAACTTGTGTTGCACTGGAGCAGCCAGCCCAGTTGGGCATGTTCGGGAACGTGGCTCTGGACAAACAGCGTGCTTTCGGTGGGATCGAGGCCACAGGCGAGCAGTTCGCGGGCGAGTTCGATGGATCCCTTGGCGATCTCGCCGGGTTCCTTGGGCACCGTGAGGGCGTGCAGGTCGACTATGCAGAAGAAACCGACGGTGTCGCCCTGATTGTCGACCCAGTTGCGCACCGCTCCAAGCAGGTTGCCGAGATGGAGATCGCCAGTGGGTTGAATTCCTGAAAACACAGTGGACATCGGCAACGATTGTACTCTCGCTGGGGCACCGCCCAGTAAGTCGCTGGGGCACCGCCCAGTTAAATCACATGGTTGTAGTCCCGCCGCCGCGAACCTGACTAGCATTGGTCCCGTGCCGTACACCGTGCAGACTCCGGTATTCCAGGGTCCATTCGATCTGCTTCTGCATCTCATCCTGCGCGAGCAGGTGGAGTTGTACGAAGTCTCCCTCACATCCATCGTGGATGCCTACATCACTGAGATGGATCGTTTGGAAACCCTCGATCTTGAGGTCGCAACCGAGTTCCTGCTCATCGCTTCCACGCTGGTGGAACTGAAGACCAAACGACTGCTCCCCGATGATTCCGAACTGGATCTCGACGAAGAGCTGGGCCTGTGGGAAGAACGGGATCTTCTGCTGTCCAGACTCCTCGAATGCAAGACTTTCAAGGACGCCGCGCGCAATTTGCAGACATTGCACAACCTCACGGCGTTGTCGCATCCGCGGGCGCTGGGACCAGACGAGCGTTTCGTGGAACTTGCTCCGGACCCCTTGGAGGGAGTCAATCCGGAACGAATCCGCAAGGCCTTCCTGCGTGCAATGCAACCCAGGCCGAAGGTCCACGTGGATCTGTTCCACGTTGCACCCATCCGGATCAACGTGATGGACGCCGTTGCGGACCTTTGCCGGGAACTGCCGCGCCGAGGTCGAGCCAGCTTCCGGGACCTGACCAGCAATCTCACCGACCGCATCGAAGTGATCGTGAACTTCCTCGCAATTCTCGAACTGTTCAAGCAGGGCCTTGTGGACCTTGACCAGTCGCATACCTTTGGTGACATCCAGGTCATCTGGTGCGCAGGATCCTCCGTTGGTGAAGAAGCCCTCGAACTTGTCGACACCTACGATGGCTGACGTCATGACGGATACACGAAGGGCTCTGGAGGCCATGCTGATGGTCACCGAGTCTCCGGCTGATCCACAGCTACTCAGTGAGCTGCTCGAAGTGCCTGCGCTCGAGCTGGAGGCGATCCTTGTCGACATGGCTGCCGACTATGAGTCCGAGCAGCGTGGATTCGCCCTTGTGAAGGTTGCCGGCGGCTGGCGTTATCAGAGCCACGAGGCCTGCAGCGCATATGTGGAACGCTTCGTACTCTCCGGTCAGACCGCTCGCCTCTCGGCAGCGGCTCTGGAAACCTTGGCGATCGTGGCCTACAAGCAACCCATCAGTCGAGGTCAGATCACCGCGATTCGCGGGGTGAATGTCGACAGTGTTGTTCGCACGCTCATCCAGAGGGATTACATAGCCGAGCAAGGAGTTGATCCGGGTCCGGGCCAGGCGATCCTGCTCGGCACCACCTCGACGTTCCTGGAACGCCTCGGGCTGAACGCTGTCGGCGAGCTACCGTCTCTCGGCGATTTCGTTCCCGACGCTGATGTTGTGGAACTCCTTGAGCGAGGGCTGCGCGCCGATGATCCCGACAACGCGCCTGAGGTTCCCCAAGTCGCACCGACCGACTCCTGAGCAGGTCTGGTGGACGCACCTGAGGGCGAGCGTCTCCAGAAGATCCTTGCCCGCGCCGGATTCGGAAGCCGCCGCAAGGCCGAGCAGATCATCGCTGCCGGCCGCGTCTCGGTGAATGGCAAAGTCGCCGAGTTGGGTGTGCGTGCTGCGCCTGCAACCGACGAATTGGCGGTTGATGGGATCGTCATTTCAGTGAACCCGGATCTGGTGTACTACTTGCTGAACAAATCGGCCGGAGTCATCAGCACCGTTTCGGATCCCCAAGGTCGGCCAACCGTGGTCGACCTGCTCCCCAGGAACCCTCAGATCCATCCGGTTGGGCGACTGGACTCAGAAACCGAAGGCCTCCTGTTGTTGACCAACGACGGCTCTCTGACCCACCGGCTCACTCACCCTTCACACGGTGTGGAAAAGGAGTATCTGGCTCAGGTTCGAGGCGATCCGAGTCGGGGAGCAGTTCGGCAACTGCGCGAAGGCGTTGAACTCGATGACGGGATGACGGCTCCGGCAAAGGTGAGCCTGAAGGGTCCGTCGATGATCCGGATCGTGATCCACGAAGGCAGGAATCGGCAGGTACGGCGCATGTGTGATGCGGTCGGATACCCCGTGGAACGCCTTGTTCGCACCCGAATCGGATCACTGAGGGACCCACAACTGGAGCCCGGATCCTGGAGGGAACTCACCGTTTCAGAGCTGCGCACCCTCGAGAAGGATGCCGGAGTAGCGGATGAACCCGCTTGATCGAACTATCCTCGGCGCCGATGTCCACTGCAGTCAGAGCCATAAGGGGCGCCACCACACTCGACCTCGATGACGAAGAACACATGGTGGAGCGTGTGCGCGAGTTGCTCGCGAGCATTCTTGAACGCAACAACCTTGATCACGACGCCCTGATCTCCATCCTGTTCACCGCCACCGACGACATCAACAGCGCTTTTCCGGCCCTCGCTGCGCGCCGCGCCGGATTCGGGGACATTCCTCTCATTTGTGCCAGAGAGCTGGAAATCGATGGCGGAACGCCCAAATGTGTGCGCGTGATGATGCACGTGAATTCTCCTGTGGAACGCTCTGAGATCCGACACGTCTACCTCGAAGGTGCCAGGGGCCTCAGGGACGACTTGCCCGAATGATCGCCAAAGGCGCCGGTCGCCGCGCGGCTGTGGTCGGAACCGGGTTGATCGGCGGGTCCGTGGCTGCGGCGCTGCGGGACAATGGCTGGCACGTGAGTGGATTCGACTCCGATCCTGCTGTGGCCGAACAGGCACTCGAGCTGGGCGTGATCGACGAAATCGGCGCTGATCCGGCTGCCGAGATCACCTTTGTGGCAGTTCCTGTCGGCTCCGTTCCGGCGGCAGCAGCAGACGCACTGATTGCAGGCGGAGTGGTCTCGGACGTCGGCAGCGTGAAGTCACCCGTGCTGAAGCGCATCCATCACCCGCGGTTCGTCGGTGGCCACCCGATGGCCGGGTCCGAGGATCTGGGTGTTTCGGGCGCACGCCCCGACTTGTTCCAGTCGGCCACCTGGGTGCTGACCCCGACCGGGCAGACCGATCCGGGGGCCCTGACCTTGGTGCACCAGGTGATCAGATCCTTCGGCGCTGACGTGGTCACCTTGAATCCACAGGAACACGACCGATTGGTGGCCACGGTGTCGCACGTTCCACACCTCACGGCGGCCACCTTGATGGATGTGGCTTCGGGAAAGGCGGAACAGGACAAAGCGCTGCTGAGACTGGCCGCCGGTGGCTTTCGCGACATGACCCGGGTGGCTGCGGGTGATCCGGACATGTGGATCGACATATGCCGGGTGAATCGAGATGCCATCGTGTCAGTGTTCGATGACCTGATGGAATCCCTTGGCGAGATGCGCGAGATAGTCGCCACCAGCGATGCGGAGGCCTTGCGCTCCCGGCTGGACAGGGCACAGTTGGCCAGGCGGAACCTTCCGCTGGGCGCACCGGCACCCGAAACGCTGTCCGAGGTGCGGATCCTGGTGGCGGACCAGCCGGGTGAGCTCGCAGCAGTCACCACTCTGGCTACCGAACTCGGTGTGAATGTCTACGACATCGAGGTCGCCCACGCTGCGGAGCGTCCTCAAGGTCTGTTGATCCTGGTGGTCGGCAGTGAAGAGTCAGAGAATCTCGCCGCCGCGCTGGATGAATCGGGAAGGACGTGCTCGATTCATCCTCTGGGTGAAATGGCGTGAATCCACTGCCGATCGATCCACTGCCGATCGAACCGCTCGTGGATCCGGTCGACGCGGAGATTGTGTTGCCCGGGTCGAAGTCGATCACCAACCGGGCACTTGTCTGTGCGGCCCATGCTCCCGGCGAGTCGTTGCTCACAGGAGTCCTATTCTCCGACGACACCGAAGCAATGCTCGGCTGCCTGGCCGACCTCGGAGTGGGATTGCGGATCGACAGGGAAGCCCGAGTTGTGGAGGTTGCCGGCGGAGTCGATGTCGCTGGTGCCGATGGTGCCGTTCTCGACGCCCGGATGTCCGGCACAACCGCTCGATTCGTCGCGCCAATGGCAGCAGCGAGCGCCAAGACGGTGGTGCTCGATGGTGCACCACAACTGCGGGCACGGCCGATGGGCGACCTCTGGGCGGCATTGTCCGAGTTGGGATCGGTGATGGAAGAACTCGGTGAACCCGCTCACCTGCCGGTTCACATCGAGACACCGCGCCGACAGACGAAGGCCGTGACGGTACCGGGGAACGTCTCGAGTCAGTTTCTCTCCGGGTTGTTGCTCTCAGCGCCCGCGATGCCTCGGGGCATTGAGGTGACGCTCGAAGGACCCCTGGTATCAGTGCCCTACGTCGCCATGACGATTTCGGTGATGCGGGCGTTCGGGGCGGAGGTCGAACACAGCGATGACTACCACGACATCCGTGTGGCACCCAGGTCCTATGAACCGGGGGAGTACCACGTTGAACCCGACGCCTCCGCGGCCTCGTACTTTCTCGCAGCAACAGCAGCGCATGGAGGCCGCATCCGGCTTCCCGGATTGGGTCGCAATTCAATTCAGGGGGATACCGCCTTCGCCGAGCTGCTGGAGCGAATGGGAGCCAACGTTGAGTTTGATGATTTCTCGGTGGAATTGCGCTCCCGGGGTCGCCTGCATGGGATCTCGGTGAACATGGAGGACATCTCCGACACCGCTCAGACCCTCGCGGCGGTTGCTCCGTTCGCTGATGGACA